>NZ_RZQG01000614.1:0-3637 GCF_003998635.1 Mesorhizobium sp. M7D.F.Ca.US.004.03.1.1 | reverse complement strand
ACGAGATGCTCATAGCAGACGAAATGCACCGGCGCGCCGGTGCATTTCGTCTGCTATGAGCATCTCGTTGCAACGCCGGCCCTTTGCCTGAATGCGATGTCCCGCTTTCTTGATCTTCCCCGGCCTTTCGACCCCGGCACCGCCGTGGCAATGCCGCAGCACGCGATTGGCGCCAGCAACGACATCGACCCGCCTGCGGACCCCACTGCCAATCAGGGCCCGTTCGATCCCGCCCGTGCGGATCTGGCATCCGCCCTTGCCAGGATGGGGTGGCGCAATGCGAGCACTATCCTGCGGGCCATCGACGACGATGTGCTTGATGCAACGGGGCGACCTGAGTTTCGCAAAACCTGCAGGCAGGCGGCGGGCGCCAAGGCGATGCTGAGGTCGCTGGTTGGGTTTTGGTGAGGGGCGGTCCGGCGGCCGGAGGGCCGCACCGGGAGATTTCATGCCGAGGTGACGGGCGCCGCGAGGGGACTCAGCCGGTGAACGCTTCGAATGTATCCTTGGAGGTCAGCATCGCCTGGCCGTTGAACGAGATCGAGAAATCACCAAGCTGGTACTGGCCTTGGTCATTCTTGACCAGAAGGTCGCCATCAACCTTGTTGAAGCCACTCTCGATGCCTTTGACGATCCTGTCGACGTAGCGCAGGTTGCTCTTGACGGAGAGAATATCGTTCTTGGCCAGCTGCTGCGCGAGACGTTGGAGCTACGGGTTGTCGCCGATACTTTGCCGCCGCGCTTCAACGACCTCGGAGCTGGTGCGCGCCAACGCCGCGTTCAGAACCGGCAATGCCTTCTGCAAGCTGAACAATGCATCAGAAGTCATCTTGCTTGCGTCGGCGTAGCTCAGGCTTTGGTTGCTGATCGCCTTGTTGGTCTGCGCTTGCGGGATGCGGTCGGCGGCAGCCTCCATCTCGTCCTAGACGGCCCACATATAGTCATGCTCTTCCATTGCCATCACCGTTTCCCGCGTCTCGCCGGCAGGAATGAAATAGCGCGCAACGGTGGAGTCCTTGTGCTGGCGATCCGCCTCGACCATCGAGCTGATGAAGCGTGTATACTCGGCATAGAGTTCGCCATAATTGGCTTGGCCGGCGCGCATATAGGGGTCGTCCGCCGTCGTGGTGGAGGCTTGTGCCGCACTGGCGGATGAAGCCGCTGGTGCGTCCGCCTTGGCGTCCTGGCCAAAGCTACCGAACAGGTCATACTCTGTGTTGTCCTCATTGCTGGCGGCGCCCGGTCGGATGACCGGAGCCTCGGCCCGCAGCGCTGTACCTGCTTTGAGGAACGTCGACTGGCTTGTTGCAGCAAAGCCGCTCCTGGCGGACATCAGATTCTGTATCGTAACAGTGAGATCCGAGATAATCTGCATTGAGTAATCCTTGAATTTCCCATGCCTTGCATGCGATTCGCAGAATGAAGCACAGCAGTTAATCAACGGTTCAAGGTGAGCATTGGACAAAAATAGTTAGTCTGGTGCCAACGGCGTCTCCAATATAATTCAACAACAACTAATATAGTTGGCAAAGCCGCGAAAGCGACGAGCTTTCGAAACCCCGATTCATTCCGATGTCCAGCATGAGGAATGCGCCGCAGTGATCGCGGATCCTTCGCGCCACCAGCCGCGCAACGTGGCCGGCGAGGTCGATGTCGGCCGCGATGAGATAGGACGCGTTGGCGGAGACGGCATGGAATGCCGCATCCTGATGCGACCCGACATGCACACACAGAAAGGGCAGGGGGCGATCCATGTGCAAACGGTTGCCATTGCCGAATTCGCGACGGATCGGCTTGCCATCCCGGAAAAGCGCGTCCAGATCCGCTTCGATCAGCGCCAATGGAGACGCGGACTCGACGAGCTTCAGCTTCATCGCATGGCCCGCAGCGCCTCAACCAGGACGGGCACGGTCGATGCCAACATGGCGCGCAGCCGCTCGATTGCGCTCCAGTCGGGGTCGCCGCTCCATTCGTCCATGAAGATCTTCTTGAACTCGACCGCGATGGCGCACCCGGTTTGTGGAAAATTGGCATGGACGAAGCGGGTCTGTTCGCCCTTGCCCTGGAAGGATACGTTCTCGCGCACGTCGATCGGCTCGCCGTCGAGACGCCGGCCGCGAAGCGCCTCGATGAAAGCGTCGACGACCGGCGCCCAGCGCTCGCGGTCCATCGAGAATGTGCCGATATTGATATCGGGCGCGCCATCTTGTGACGCGGGCGCTCCTTGCGGCCCTTCGCGCCGGTGGTTGTAGCTGTGGACGTCGACAAGGACGAACCTGCCGCAGCGTTTTTCGACATCGACGAGGACACGCTTGAGCTCGGCATAGAACGCGTCGTGAAACGCGAGGGACTCGTTCACGATCTCCTCGGCCGGTGGCTCTCGCCACACATTCAAGCCCCAGGACTGCTCCGGCGACAGATAGATCGCGGCCTCGCGCGCCCGGTTCAGATCGACCTGAAAGCGCGATCGATGAACGATAAGCTGGGTCGGGAAATCGGCGATGAAGTGTTCGGTGAAGGGATCCTCCTCCCGCAGCCGGTCGGCGCTGGAGATGGACAGCAGCGGTTGGCAAACGGGCCCGACATCGCAGCCGCTGTGGATCGCCGTGCCAATGACCGGCGATGCACCGAGCTTGATTGTCCAGCCTGCCGCTGATCCGTTGGAAGTGTTGTTGAAAATGGGCTTGTTCACGATCCACTGAAATGCGCGGAGAGGGCGGACGGGTCCGGTTCGCCACACAAGCCTAACGTTTTACACCCTTGAGGAAACCAGGAATTTGCTCCAAGCTGGGCTTTCTCAATGATTTCCGGTTCGCACGGCGTACGCCAATTCAGGTTGGGCGCCTGGCTCAATGCCGCGATGCGGAACCGGATGGTCATTATGAGGAGACTGTTTATAACGGTCGCTGAAATCGCGAAGATCAAGGGGAGACGATGCGCTACATACGTCCGCTTTCAATGGAAGATGCCGTTGGCCAGTTGGCCGGCTCGTCCGGTACATCAGCAATTCTCGCGGGAGGCAGCGACCTCCTGGTGAGGATGAAAGGCGGCTTCATCGAACCCGACCTGATCGTCGACATCAAGGCGATCGACGGCTTGAGCGAGATCAGGGAAACGCCTGAAGGCTTCAGCATCGGCGCCGCGGTCCCCTGCGCCGTGTTGGGAGAGAGTGCCGCCCTGAAGAAGGCATGGCCTGGTGTCGTCGAGGCGGCCAAGCTGATCGGTTCGAAGCAGGTGCAGGGACGCTGCACCATAACAGGCAATCTCTGCAACGCTTCGCCGGCCGCCGACAGCGTGCCGGCGCTGGTTGCCGCAGGCGCCAGGGCAGTGGTCGTCGGACCGGCGGGCAGGCGCACGATTCCCGTGCAGAGCGTGCCGACCGGACCGGGCAAGACGTCGCTGGCCAAAGGCGAGATCATCGAGGCGATCCTGCTCGACAAGCGCGCGCCGCGGTCGGGCGATGCCTATCTGCGTTTCATTCCACGCACGGAGATGGATATCGCGGTGGTCAGCGCCGGCGTGAACCTGACGCTCGACGAGCACGGTGTCGTCAAATCGGCCCGCGTGGCGCTGGGCGCCGTGGCGGCGACGGTGCTTTTGGTCGAAGAGGCCGCGCAGGTGCTCATCGGTTCCAGGC
>NZ_RZQG01000613.1:0-3643 GCF_003998635.1 Mesorhizobium sp. M7D.F.Ca.US.004.03.1.1 | reverse complement strand
ACATCGCCTTGGGCAGGCGGTCGAGATATTTAGCCAGCTGCAGGATTTCGGCCGCCTGGCGTACACGGCGGTCGATCTCGGCCTTGTTCTCCTTGCCGATCTTCATCGAGAACGCCATGTTGTCGTAGACGGTCATGTGCGGGTAGAGCGCATAGGACTGGAACACCATCGCGATGCCCCGCTTCGACGGCGGCACGTCGTTGACCACCTCGCCCGCGATCTTGAGTTCGCCGGAGGTGATTTCCTCAAGCCCGGCGATCGACCGCAGCAATGTCGACTTGCCGCAGCCAGACGGGCCGACAAAGACGATGAACTCGCCCGACTTTATGTCGAGGTCGATGCCGTGGAGAATGTTCAGATTGCCGTAGGACTTCTTCACTTGTCTTAGCGTGACATCGGCCATTGGTTTCCTCCCAGTAGTTTGAAATTCAAGTGATTTGAAATTCAGTCGATACGCCCGAACCAGGCGCCGTAGCCGCCGAGCTTTATGGCGCCGCTGCTCGTCTGCCCCGAAAATCCGTGTCCCGGCAAAGGTTGCAGCGATCGGTTGCCAAGGTCAACCTCGGCCGGCCTGGCGCCCAGATTGAAGACGCAGACAATCTGCTCGTTGCCGGCGCGGCGCGTGAAGGCGACGGTGTCGCCCTCACTTTCGATGAAGGTGATATCGCCCTTGGCCAGGGCCGGATGGGCGCGCCGGAAGCTGAGAAAGCGCCGGTAGTGTTCGAGCAGCGAAGTCTCGTCGCCCTGCTGGACATTGACCGCTTGCGCCAGATGCTTGGCCGGCACCGGCAGCCAAGGCTTTGCCGAGGAGAAGCCGCCGTTCTTGGCGCTGCCGTCCCACACCATTGGCGTGCGGCAGCCGTCGCGGCCCTTGAATTCAGGCCAGAAGCGGATGCCGTAGGGGTCCTGCAGATCCTCGAACCGAAGGTCGGCCTCGCCGAGCCCAAGCTCCTCGCCCTGATAGATGCAGACCGACCCGCGCAACGACATCAGTAGCGCCGAGATGACCTTGAGGTAGGCGGTCGGGTCGGCCTCATTGGCGGCCCAGCGCGAGGCCGGGCGCATCACGTCATGGTTGGAGAAGGCCCAGCATGACCAGCCGTCGCTGGCCACCTTGCCGAAGGATTCCAGCACCGAGCGGACCTTGGCCGCGCTGATCTTTTCCGGCGCCAGGAAATCGAAGGAATAGCACATGTGCACGCGCTTGCCACCGGCGGTGTAGGCAGCCACCACCTCCAGTCCGCGCTGCGAATCGCCGACCTCGCCGACCGCGGCGGTTGCTGGATATTCATCGAGCAGGGCGCGGAACCGTTCAAGGAAGCCGAGGTTCTCGGGGCGGCTCTTGTCGTAGAGATGGTCCTGGTAATTGTAGGGGTTGACCGCCGGTGCGGTCTGGTCGTTGCGCTCTTCCGGCGGCAGCGGTGGGTTGTTTTCCAGGCCCTGGCTGTGGAAGTAGAAATTGATGGTGTCGAGCCGGAAGCCGTCGACGCCGCGCTCCAGCCAGAAACGGGTGACGTCGAGCAACGCGTCCTGGACGTCGTGGTTGTGGAAGTTGAGGTCGGGCTGCTCGGCCAGGAAATTATGCAGGTAATATTGCTGGCGGCTGGTGTCCCATTGCCAGGCCGAGCCGCCGAAGATCGACAGCCAGTTGTTGGGCGGCGTGCCGTCCGGCCTGGCGTCCGCCCAGACGTACCAGTCGGCCTTCGGGTTGGTGCGGCTCGAGCGGCTTTCCTTGAACCATGGGTGGTTGTCGGCGGTGTGCGACAGCACCTCGTCGATCATCACCTTGAGGCCCAGCCTGTGTGCCTCGGCTGTCAGCGCGTCGAAATCAGCCAGCGTGCCGAACATCGGATCGACGTCGCAGTAATCTGACACGTCATAGCCGAAATCCTTCATAGGCGACTTGAAGAACGGCGAAATCCAGATGGCGTCCGCACCGAGTGCCGCGATGTAGGGCAGCCGCCCGATGATGCCCTTGAGGTCACCAATGCCGTCGCCGTTCGAGTCCTGGTAGCTGCGCGGATATATCTGGTAGATCACCGCACCTCGCCACCAGTCGCGATCGATGGCGAGATCAGGCTTCGAGTTGGCCTTCAAAGCGGATTGCATCGTCTCAGCCTCCTTTCACCGAGCCGGCAAGCAGCCCGCGGACAAAATAGCGCTGCAGCGAGAAGAAGACGATCAGCGGCACGATGATGGTCACGAAAGCCGATGTCGTCAGGATCTCCCAGTCGCCGCCGCGTGAGCCCAACAGGGCGTTTAGCTTGGCGGTCAGCACGATCTGGTCTGCCTCTGTACCGAGGAAAACCATCGCCACCAGCAGATCGTTCCATACCCACAGGAATTGGAAGATGGCAAACGAAGCCAGCACCGGGAACGACAGCGGCAAGACGATCTTGACGAAGATCTCGAAATCGCTGGCGCCGTCGATGCGCGCCGATTCCATGATCTCGCGCGGCAGGCCGGCAATGTAGCTGCGCAGCAGGTAGATTGCGAAGGGCAGGCCGAAGCCGGTATGCGCCAGCCAGATGCCGAGATAGGTTTTCGACGGCATGCCGAAGAAAGAGCCGACGCCGTTGTAGAGTTTCAACAGCGGGATCAGCGACATCTGCAGCGGCACCACCAGCAGGCCGATGATGACCGCGATCAGCAGCGCCCGGCCGGGAAACCGCATCCAGGCCAATGCATAGGCGGCAAAGGCGGCGATCAGGATCGGGATGACGGTCGCCGGGATGGTGACGGTCAGCGAGTTCATGAACGACCGTCCGATGCCCTCCGAAAACAACACCGTCTTGTAGTTGTCGGTGGTGAATTTCGGCGGCGCCGACGAGGCATAGTAGATGCGCTGGCCGCGATCGCCTTCGAACGCCTTGGACGAGGCCATGACGAAGCTGCCGTCGGCGTTGAGCAGCAATGTCACGCCGTCGCCGAGATCGGCTGTCGTGCCGGCGGGATATTGCGTCGGTGCCGCCGATTTGACACCGAAGGCGCTGATGTTGCGGGCAGCACCGTCACCGAAGATGTTGCCCTGAAGGACGAACTTGCCGTCCTTTTCGACTTGCGTAGAGGCGGCCGGCAGCCGGCCGGCTTCGGTCTGGGTGGAGCTGGAGAACGAATTCCACCAGCCCGAGGCGATGATCTGGTTCTTGTCGCGCAGCGACGAGACCAGGATGCCGAGCGTCGGTATGGTCCAGATCGCGACGAAGACAAGCACGGCGATGTGGACGCCAAAGCGGCTGGCGAAGGAATTTCCGGTCGCAACGGCCATCTCAATGTCCTCCCGTCTCTTTGTTCGCCTGGCGGATGTTCCAGACCATGATCGGAATGACCGCGATCATGATGATGATGGCGATGGTGGCGCCACGGCCGAAATCGCCGCCGCCACGGAACATCCAGTCGAACATCAGATTGGCCAGCACCTGGCTGTTCCACTGGCCGTTGGTCATGGTCAGCACGATGTCGAACACTTTGAGCACCAGAATGGTGATCGTGGTCCAGACGACGGCGATGGTGCCCCAGATCTGCGGCACCATGATCTTCCAGAATATCTGGAACGGATTGGCGCCGTCGATGACGGCGGCTTCCAATGTTTCCTCGGGAATGCCGCGCAAGGCGGAGGACAGGATGACCATGGCAAAGCCGG
>NZ_RZQG01000612.1:0-3647 GCF_003998635.1 Mesorhizobium sp. M7D.F.Ca.US.004.03.1.1 | reverse complement strand
AGTCAGGCTTCTGCAGGATGATCTGGTCGAAGACAGACTGATAAATGCCCTGGATCGTGGGATTGACGGCCGAAGGACCCGCCGTCGGATCCCAGGAGGGGAGGTTTACGTTATAGGCGATCGTGAGATCGCTTGACTGGGCTCGAACAAGGTTCGGCATACCCAGCGTTGCTGCACCGAGCGCACCTGCGCCGTAGCCGAGCACTTTTCGTCTGTTGATTAGCATCTTGGTTCCCCTGTCGCTGTTGCGTACCGAAGCAGCCATCCGATAACGCGCCCTATCTGATGAGACCTTGGCCAAAGCCATGCCACACGCTGCTTTTTCGGCAATCTTAGTTGTTCCGAAGGGTCGGACAATGCGGCTGGAAAACTTGGTCTTTGCGTTGAATGCAACAACCATCGGCCTCGTCGGGAGCGCTCCCGCTCACTTTCCGGCGAGGTTCTGAGCCAGCAGGAACCCGGATCCGGCGCCAACGCCTGCTCCTGGCCAAACGGATGCGCCGACCAGATGAAGATTGCGGACGGGAGTGCTACCGTTGGCGCGGCCCGCTGCCGGACGAAAAAGGAAGTTCTGCGCCAGATGGTGGCTGCCGCCCAGCCCGTCGCCTCCGACCAGGTTGACGTTCATTGCCTGCAGGTCGAGCGGCGAAAAGACCGCGCGCGCCATTATGCTTTCCGTAAGCCCAGGTGCGTGCTTTTCAATGATGGCAACGACGCGGTCGGCGTAGGCTTCCTTGGCCAAACGCCAGTCGCGTGAATCGATAGTGCCGGCCTCGTCGCGTTCGATGATCTTCGGAAGCATGCGCACTTGGATCCAAAGGATGTGGTTGCCTTCGGGGGCTCGGCCGGGGTCAATCGCGGTCGCCTGGCCGACCACGAGCACCGGCTCCGCCGGCATGATGCCGGCGACCGCCTGCTGGTAGACACGCGCCATTTGGTCAAGCGAGGGTGCGATGTGCACGTAGGCAAAACGGCGAAGCTCCTCGCTGGCGCGCCAATTCGGGAGCTCCTTCGTCGCGAGATGGACCATCAAGGTGCCTGGCGCATGTCTGAACTTGCCCATGGCCTGGTCGAAGCCGGCATCGCCCGAACTGCCGCCGAGCAATCCAAGCAGCGCGGAAGGCGTGACGCCGGCGATGACGACCTTGGAGGCGGTCACCTGCTCGCCAGACGCAAGCACAACGCCGGTCGCACGATTGCCGCTGACGCTGATCGTCTCGACATCGGCATTGGTACGGATGACGCCTCCCGCCGAGGTGATCAGCGTTTCCATCGCCTTGATCATGGTGTCGGCGCCGCCTTTGCCCAACACCAATCCAAAAGCCTGGCTGGCCATGGACTCCAGATAAGGGAAAATCGCTCCGCCCGGAATATCCGGAGCAAAATCCAGATGCATGCCCCAGGCGGCCATGGTCGCGCGCACTTCCGGGCTTTCGAAGGTTTGATCCAGCCACTCGCGAGAGGAGGAGAGCAGGAACCGCAACATCTCGAGCGAACCTCGCACGCCCTTGGCGCGCCAAATTGCCCACGCCGTGGCAGCCAGGCCCCAGGCCGTCATTGGCGATCCAAGCAGACGCAGGAGCGGCCCAGAGTCTTTCGGGAATCGCTCGGCGAGCCGGCGCCATTGTTCGGCATCGCGGTGCGAGAGATTTACGAGCCGTGACAGATTGCGGTTTAGGTCGCTGCTGACGCCGAACCACTTGTCATCTGCGAAGACGCTGGCGAAGCAATCTGTTGCCGGCGCGAAGGCAAGACCTGCCTCAACGAGCTTCTCCCGATAGGCGCGGTAGAAGGCAGAACCGGCGAAAAGGTTCAGGTTCATCGCGCCGAGATCGTGCCGATAGCCCGGAAGGGTGATTTCCTCGGTGCGCACCGCGCCGCCGCAGACCGCGTTGCGCTCGAACACCCCAACCTTCCAGCCGCGTTGCGCGAGATGCGCCGCACAGGCCAGCGCGTTGTGGCCGCCGCCTATGAGGATTGCGTCAAAGCTTGTCATTCCTGTCCTCCTTACGGCAAACTCACATTGCCCATACCGCGCTCACGGCCAGCTTTGGCTCGATCCCGTGTTTCACGCGTTGATTGGAACGCCTGCCGCAAAGGCGTCCATCGACGCAAAATCTTTGGAAGGTCCCGTTCAGGACAGCCGAGATGCGGAGCTGCCAGGCACACGCGAATGCGTTGCTAGCGGTCCAGTCGGTGATCATGACGACAAGGCCCGCAGAAACGCATACGGCCATCGGCTGATTGCGGCGGCCTTCACTGCCCTTCACTCGATATCGGACCGTCCGGTACTAGCCGGTGATTCCGGTCGGCGGCGTCATGAACGCCGAGGCGCGACTGATGCCCGAGCCAGCGTTGTCCCGAAGTTCACCGGCATCTTGTCCGTTTGCGCTACGATCATTCTCCACCGTTTTCGAGGAGATATGCGTTCACCGTGTCTTCGGTGCGTCTGTTGTGGGCATGAAGAAGATCCAGCGTTTTCGTGAGGTCTCGGTCCAAGGCTGCCTTCATGATGGCTTCATGCTCCATCATGCCATCGCGGATCGTCCCCTCGAGAGTTACCGAAAGCGCGATGTAGCGTTCGATATGGTCGAACACAGAAGCCGTAAGCTGCAGCAACGTCGGCGATTCGCATCCGGAAACGAGCGCGCTGTGGAATGACCGGTGTGCCGCGCTCCACTCACCTTCCATGGTCGTTTCAGAGGACTTCCGCAAGCTGGCGAGGCGATGAAACGCGCCCACCAGCCTGACCTCCCATTCGATCGAGCCGTGTTCGAGCGCCCAAGTTACCGCGGTCACGTCGAGCGCCGTACGGACGCGCGCGATATCGTCAAAATGACCCTTTGAAAGGGGCGCCACGCGAAATCCCCGATTAGCCTCGAATACCACCAAACCGTCAGCAACGAGTTGCATCAGGGCTTCCCGGAGCGGGCTCGCGCCGAAGCCAAAGCGTGCCTTTAGTTCATCGAGTACCAGCCGCGAGCCAGGCTTCAACACACAGCGCAAAATGTTGCCGCGCAGCAAATCGACCAGTTGGTCGGAGCCAAGATCGTCTCTAAACGCCATCGGCACCGACTTCATTGTAGAGAATTTTCGTGCTGTTCAACCGCGCAGACCGCGGACGCGCCGCTGCCAACAGCAGCCGTATGCTTGCGCACAACAGCGCTCCCAACGTGGGACGAGATGAGGTCGTAAAGTTCGCTCGGCGAGTAATGCGAGCGCTGGATGATAATTCCATTGCCCGCAAGGGCATCCTGAAGGGCGGACGACAGCGCATGCAGCGCACAGCCGCCACCCTCACCCATGCCCTTGGCGCCGTTGTACGTGAAGGGCGAAGGCGACTCCATGTTGCCCAGCTTGACCCGAGGCATGTTCATGATGGTGATAGGCGTGTAATCGCTGAAAGTAGCCGTAAGCAGATTGCCGTTTTCGTCGTAGCGCAAGCTTTCCATCAGCGCCGCGCCAATGCCGTGGGCGATGGCGCCGTTGACCTGTCCCCTCACGATCGTGTGGTTTATCACTCGTCCGCAATCGTCCATCGCCGCATAGTCCAGGATACGCACGGCCGACGTCAACTCATCGATCTCGACGACCACGACATGCAGTTGCGCGGCATAGGTCAGCGTCAGGTTGCCGTATTTTCGATC
>NZ_RZQG01000611.1:0-3657 GCF_003998635.1 Mesorhizobium sp. M7D.F.Ca.US.004.03.1.1 | reverse complement strand
CTTCCTGGTCTGGCTGCTGATCTGGCGCACCAAGCTCGGCTATGAGATGCGCACCTACGGTCACAGCCCAAAGGCGGCGCGCTATGCCGGCATTTCCGAAACCCGCATCATCATCACCGCCATGATGATCTCCGGTGCACTCGCCGGCATGATGGCGCTCAACCCGGTGATGGGCGACCAGCACAATGTCGCCATCGACTTCGTTTCCGGCGCCGGCTTCGTCGGCATCGCCGTGGCGCTGATGGGCCGCCTGCACCCGGTCGGCATCGTGCTGGCGGCGATCCTGTTTGGCATGCTCTACCAGGGCGGCGCCGAGCTTGCCTTCGAGATGCCGGCGATCAGCCGCGATATGATCGTCATCATCCAGGGTCTGGTGATCCTGTTTGCCGGCGCCCTCGAGCACATGTTCCGGCCCTACATCCAGGCGCTGTTCGCCTCGTTCAGTCCGCGATCGGTCGGCATGGAAGCGGTCAAGGGGAAGGGTGCCTGAGATGGACGTGTTCAACGCAATCGTCCAGACACTGGACTCCACCATCCGCCTCTCGGTGCCGCTGCTGCTTGCTTGCCTCGCCGGCCTCTATTCGGAGCGCGCCGGCATCTTCGACATCGGCCTCGAAGGCAAGATGCTGGTCGGCGCCTTCGCCGGTGCTGCGGCCGCTTCCGTATTCCATTCGGCCTTTCTCGGCCTCGGCATGGCCATCCTGATCTCGGTCGCCTTTGCCATGATCCACGGCTTTGCCTCGATCACCCATCGCGGCAACCAGATCGTCTCCGGCGTGGCGATCAATTTCATCGCCGCCGGCTCGACCATCATTCTGGGCCAGGCCTGGTTCCAGCAGGGTGGACGCACGCCGGCGCTGCAACCGGGCGAGCGCTTCGAGGCCATCACTCTGCCGGGTGCCGACGCCATCCGCGACGTCCCGATCGTTGGGCCGATCTATGCCGAGCTACTGTCGGGTCACTCGATCCTGGTCTATCTCGCCTTCGCGATGGTGCCCTTCACCTGGTGGGTGCTGTTTCGTACCCGCTTCGGCCTGCGCCTGCGCGCCGTGGGCGAGAACCCGGCGGCCGTCGACACCGCCGGCATCTCGGTCGCCTGGCTGCGCTACCGGGCGCTGATCTGCACCGGCATCCTCACCGGCATTGCCGGCGCCTATCTGTCGATGGTGCAAAATGGCGGCTTCGTGAAGGACATGACCGCTGGCAAGGGCTATATCGCGCTGGCTGCGCTGATCTTCGCCAAGTGGAAACCGGTCAACGCCATGTTCGCCTGCCTGTTGTTCGGCTTCCTCGACGCGCTGTCGATCCGCCTGCAAGGCTCGCCACTGCCGATCATCGGCAAGGTGCCGGTGCAGTTCATGCAGGCGCTGCCCTACATCCTCACCGTCATCCTGCTCGCCGGCTTCATCGGCAAGGCCATTCCGCCACGCGCCGGCGGCGTGCCTTACGTCAAGGAACGCTGAGCCGCAGCAGCGGGGCGGCTTGGTGCCGGGTTTTGGACACGATCATCGGAGAGAACACCTGAATGTCGCATGATCTGTTCGAGGCCGCCAAGGCTGCCATGGCCAAGGCCTACGCACCCTATTCGAAATTTCCGGTGGGCGCTGCCTTGCGCACCGAGGACGGGCGCGTCTTTACCGGCGCCAATATCGAGGTCGCCTCCTACCCGGAAGGCTGGTGCGCCGAGACCACAGCCCTCGGCCACTACATCATGGGCGGTGGCGGCAAGATCGTGGAAATCGCCGTTCTTGCCGAGCGCATGGCGAAATGCTCGCCTTGCGGCGGCTGCCGGCAGCGACTGGCTGAATTCTGCCGGCCGGGAACAAAGCTCTATCTCTGCGACAATGCCGGCGTGGCCGAGACCGTGACCATGGGCGAGATGCTGCCCTATGGCTTCCGCGGCGACATTTTGAAATGAACAACGGGCTGAAATGAAGAGCTGGCTGCAATGACGGAAAAGGCTCTGGATCATCTCATCGAAAGACTGGACGGCTTGGCGCCGTTGACAGCGCTGGTGCTGGGTTCGGGCCTGGGCGGGCTGGTCGACCAGATCGAGCATCCGATCCGCATCCCCTATGCCGACCTGCCGGGCTTTCCCAGAAGCGGCGTCACCGGCCATGCCGGCGAAGTGGTCGCGGGGCTGTTTGCCGGTGTGCCGGTGCTGATGCTGTCCGGCCGAGCCCACTACTACGAGCACGGCAACGCGGCGGCGATGCGCCCAGTGCTGGAAGTGCTTGCCGGCATCGGCATCACGAAACTGATCCTCACCAATGCCGCCGGTTCGGTCGATCCGGACATGCCGCCGGGCTCGGTGATGCTGATATCGGACCACATCAATTTTTCGGGCACCAATCCGCTGATCGGCGAGCCCAGCGACCGCCGCTTCGTTGGTCTCACCGAGGCCTATGATGCGGACATCCGCAAGGCCATCGAACGGGCGGCGAAAGCGACCGGCACCACACTGCACAAGGGTGTCTACATGTGGTTCTCGGGGCCATGCTTCGAAACACCCGCTGAAATCCGCATGGCGCGCATCATGGGCGCCAACGCGGTCGGCATGTCGACCGTACCGGAGGTCATTCTCGCCCGTTTCCTCGGACTGCGCGTCGCCGCCTGTTCGGTCATCACCAATTTGGCGGCCGGCATGACCGGGGCTGAGCTTTCGCACCAGGAGACCAAGGACATGGCGCCGGTAGGCGGCGCGCGGCTGGCAAAGATCCTGCAGCGCGTGTTCCGCGACGGACTGCTGGAGAGCTGATGCTTCCGCAGGAAATCATCCGCCGCAAGCGCGATGGCCTCAGGCTGTCGGAGCAGGAGATCGCCGGCTTCGTCGAGGGCGTGACGTCAGGGGCCGTTTCGGATGGCCAGGTCGGCGCCTTCGCCATGGCGGTGTTCTTCAACGGCATGAACCGCGACGAGGCGGTGGCGCTGACGCTGGCGATGCGCGATTCCGGTGACGTGCTAGACTGGTCGGACCTGCCCGGCCCGGTCACCGACAAGCATTCGACTGGCGGCGTCGGCGACAATGTCTCGCTGATGCTGGCGCCGATCGTCGCCGCCTGCGGCGCTTATATACCGATGATATCGGGCCGCGGCCTTGGCCACACCGGCGGCACGCTGGACAAGATGGATGCGATCCCCGGCTACACCAGCCAGCCCGATATCGCACTGTTTCGCAAGGCGGTGCTCGAAACCGGCTGCGCCATCATCGGCCAGACCGCTGACCTCGCGCCGGCCGATCGACGGCTCTATGCGATCCGCGACGTCACCGGCACGGTCGAATCGGTGCCGCTGATCACCGCTTCGATCCTGTCGAAGAAGCTGGCGGCCGGGCTGCAATCGCTGGTGCTCGACGTCAAGGTCGGCAACGGCGCCTTCATGGAAAAATCGCGCGACGCCACCGCGCTCGCCAACAGCCTGGTCGAAATCGCCAATGGCGCCGGACTGAAGGCCTCGGCGTTGATCACCGGCATGAACGAGCCGCTGGCGTCGGCCGCCGGCAACGCCGTTGAGGTGCGCAACGCCGTCGATTTCCTCACCGGCCGGTTTCGTGACCGTCGGCTGGAGGACGTGACGCTGGCGCTGGCCGCCGAAATGCTGCAGTCGGCCGGGCTGGTGTCGTCCAATCAGGACGGCATGCGGCGCGCCACCGAGACG
>NZ_RZQG01000610.1:0-3663 GCF_003998635.1 Mesorhizobium sp. M7D.F.Ca.US.004.03.1.1 | reverse complement strand
GGCGGTTCGGGCGCCGGATCGCTGGCCTGTACCGGCGGCGTCGGATCGACGGGCGGGTTGTTGATGTCGCCTTCGGTCGGCACCGGCACCGGCGGCAGCTCGGATGGCGGTGGTGGCGGCTCGGTCTCCGGCGCTACCGGTTCCGGCGGCGGGGTGGGTTCGAGCGCCGGTGGAGCCGCTGCCGGTGTCGCCGGCGTGATCAGTGTCGAGCGCAGGTACCAGTTCTCTTCGCTGCCGGCGCTGACGCCGCCCTTGAACAGATAATATTCGAAGGCACCGGCGGCGACCGGTGCGTCGAGCGCAAAGGTGGAGGCGCCGGAGGTAGCGCCGTTGACCGCCTGGACGACCATGATGCCGTCCTGCGTGGTCGCCGCACCGGCGCCGCCGAGATTGACCACGGTGATGCCGGTCGAACCGGAAGCCGTTCCGCCCGACAGGACCAGCCGGTCGGATGCGGAACTATCGTCACCGAGCTCGGTCTGGATAAGCAGCAGGCCACCCAGTCCGGTATAATTGCCTGATATCGTCAGCCGATCTGTCGCGCCGGTGCTGCCGTTGGTCAGGTCGATGCGTCCGGCATTGGTGACCTGCGCCAGCTGGCCGGCCGTGAAGGCCTGGATCGCCGCGTTGAAGCCGCCGCCGAACAGCGTGCTGGCGGCATCGACACTGAGCGATCCGGTGCCGGTGCCGCTGTCGCCGAGCACCAGATTGCCGTCCAGCGTCAGCTCGGTGTCGTTGGTGGCGTTGATGGTTTCCCAGTTCTGGACTCTGGCGATCCCGTCCAGATCGACGTTGTCGAAAGTCAGCGTGTCGGTACCGAGACCGCCGTTTATTGCATCCGTGCCACCGAGATTGGCGTTGGTGAGGTTGCTGAGCTTGGCGGTGTCGTTGTCGCCGCCGAGATCGACAGCGCCATAGATGATGCCGCCGCCGTTCCAGACGAAGTTGTCGGCGCCAAAGCTCATCAGGATATCGCCGCCGACCGTGCCGCCGGTGACCGTCACGCTGTCATTGCCGCCGCTGACGCTGATGTTGCCGCCGATGGTGCCGCCCGACAGGATGATCGTGTCCTCATCGAAGCCGGTGACGAGGTTGCGGTCGATGGTCCCGCCGGACATGTTGAAATAGTTCTTGTCGAGCTTCATGTTGACGCGGCCGATGCGACCGCCGGTCATCACGGCGCGGTCGCCATCGTCGAAGAAATCGACGATGCGGCCGCCGGTCATGGTGAAGGTGTCGAGGCCATCGCCCTGGTTGAGCGAACCGATTTGGCCGCCGCTCATGTTGAAATCGTCGATGCCTGCGCCCTGCTGGACATTGCCGGCGACAGTGCCGGCGCCAATGGTAAAGAAATCCGTGCCGCCGCCCTGATCGACGGTGCCTGTGATGGTGCCGGACTGCATGTCGATGCGGTCCGTGCCGACGCCAAAGGTGACGTTGCCTGATATCTGCCCGGTGCCGCCGGCGGGAAAATTCAGCGTGTTGTCGCCGTCGGCATCGGCGAGGCTGCCGCCCGATGAGCCGCTATCGCAGGTGTAAACGGTGTTCCCGGCGGATGGGCCCAGCACGCATGCGGCAAACGCAGCGGAATTGGGCAGCAACGCAAAGGCTGTAGTTGAGAGGACGCTAATAAGCCATGGATATAGCTGGCGCGGCCTTCGCCGTAGCAAAGCAACTGCTCCTTCCGCATCCTCCGAACGACTGTTCTGAGGCCCGTTCTTCAGATGCCGCATCGCGTCCCTCTCGATTCGCGATTTCAAGCCCCCGCCCGGCGCCGCAATGAAGACACAATTCACTCGATTTTACAAAGCCTAATCTGCCCTGCATGGTTGCTAATCTGCCCTGCATGGTTGCTAAACTGCAAAGACTACTGAAATGGTCTGGCGCAGCGCGTGGTTGGCGTGTCCGTGGCTCATGCTTTAGGATCGCCTTGGGCCGAAGGATCGAGGGCCTGTCACGGGTCGATGAAAGGACATCGCATGGCAATCAGGGACGCATTCGGCCTGACGCTTTCGGGCGCTACGGAGGCGGGATTCACGCCCTACAGCCAGGCGGTGCGTGAACTGCAGTGCTTCATCGGCGATCCCGTAGCCTCCATCGACAGCGCCATCGCGGAAGATCCCGGCTTCGTCATGGCACATGTCTTCAAGGGCTATCTCTTCGGCCTCGCCACCGAGCGGGAGGCGACGGCGGTGGCCAAGGCTTGCCATGAAGCGGCACTGCCGCTAGCCGCGACCACGCGCGAGCAGGCGCATGTCACAGCCCTTGGTCACCTCGCCAACGGGCGTTGGCATCAAGCCAGCCGCATTCTTGAAGATATCACCATCGAGACCCCGCGCGACGGGCTGGCGCTGCAGGTCGGCCACCAGATCGATTTCTTCACCGGCAATGCCCGCATGCTGCGCGACCGTATCGCCCGCGCCCTGCCAGCCTGGCAAAGCGGCATGCCCGGCTACCACGCCATGCTCGGCATGCAGGCGTTCGGGCTGGAGGAAATGGGTGACTATGTCAGGGCCGAACAGCTCGGCCGCTCGGCGGTCGACATGGAGCCGCGCGACGGCTGGGCTCAGCATGCCGTCGCCCATGTCATGGAAATGCAGAGCCGGCAAAGGGATGGCATCGCCTGGATGCGCGCCAACCCGGAAGCGTGGACAAGGGAGAGTTTCCTGCAGGTCCACAATTGGTGGCACCTCGCGCTGTTCCATTATGATCTCGGCGAAACGGATGAGGTGCTGGCGCTCTATGATGGCCCCATCTACAGCGTGCAATCGACGATGGCGCTCAACATGGTCGATGCCTCGGCAATCCTGTGGCGGCTCCACCTCGGCGGTTTCGATGTCGGCGACCGCTGGGGAGCGCTCGCCGCCAACTGGCGCAAGGCCGGCGCCGGCCTTTATGCCTTCAACGATGCCCACGCCATGATGGCCTTTGTCGGTGCAGGGCTCGATGCGCCAGCCCTCGCCTTGCTCGAGACGCAGCGCGAAGCCATGCGCGGCAATGACGACAATGCGGCTTTCACAAGGGATGTCGGCCATCCGCTGACGCTCGCCATCAAGGCGTTCGGTGAAGGCAGCTACGCCGAGACCGTGCGCCTGATCCGGCCGATCCAGTCGATCGCCCATCGTTTCGGCGGCAGCCACGCCCAGCGCGACGTCATCGACCTGACACTGATCGAGGCGGCCCTGCGCGCCGGTGAAGGTGCGCTGGCCAGGGCGCTCACGGCAGAACGTTCGATGGCGCGACCCGACAGTCCGCTGTCAGCGCTGTTTTCGCGACGCGCCGTCGATTTGTCGGAGAATTGACCCGAAGCGGATCTTGTTTTAAAAACTGGCCAAGCCAGATTTTTTCGAGACCCGAAAAAATTAATGGCATGGGAGGAAGTCATGTATCTCGGCCTCGATCTCGGGACATCGGGCGTCAAGGCGCTGCTGATCGATGCCGGGCAAACCGTCATCGGCTCCGGCCATGCGCCGCTCGATGTTTCACGCCTGCATCCGGGTTGGTCGGAACAGAATCCCGACGACTGGATCCGGGCCTGTGAGGAGGCGGTTGCCGACCTCAAAGCCAGGCATCCCGGGGAATTCGCCGCGGTCAAGGGTATTGGCTTGTCCGGCCACATGCATGGCGCAACGCTGCTCGACGCCGCCGACAAGGTGCTGCGGC
>NZ_RZQG01000060.1:0-14148 GCF_003998635.1 Mesorhizobium sp. M7D.F.Ca.US.004.03.1.1 | reverse complement strand
GGAGAGGGCGCCGCGCGATATCCCGACCGCGACCGTCAGGACAGAGGCCGACGAACGCGCCAAGGACGAGACCGAAGTCGACAGCCCCGACACCCGCATCGTGCTCAACCCACTGCAGTCGCTGCGGTCGACCAGCGTCATGTCGAACGGCCGCTATTCGGTGATGGTCACCGCGACCGGCTCGGGCTACAGCCGCTGGGGCGATCTCTCCGTCACCCGCTGGCAGCCGGATCCGACCGAGGACCGGCTCGGCTCCTACATCTTCCTGCGTGACGCCGGCACCGGCGACTGGTGGTCGGCGACGGCTGAGCCGAAGCGTGCGGCCGAGGAAAAGGCGCAGACTTTGTTCTCCGACGACAAGGCGAGCTTCGTCAAATCGGTGGGCACGTTGCGCTCCGAGGTCGAATGCATCGTCATCTCGGAAGGCAATGGCGAGGGCCGTCGGGTCACGCTCTATAATGATGGTCCGTCCGACCGTCACATTGAAGTGACCTCCTTCGCCGAGCTGGTACTCGGCCTGGAAGCGTCCGACAACGCGCATCCGGCCTTCTCGAAGATGTTCGTGGAAACCGAGATTGCATCGAATAACGCGGCGATCTTCGCCACGCGGCGCAAGCGCGAGACCAGCGAGCCGGATATCGCCATGGTGCATTTCGTCACCGATCCGTCCGGATCGGCGCGCGATGCCGAGGCCGAGACCGACAGGCGCGCCTTCATAGGCCGTGGCCGTACCATTGTCGACGCGGCCGCCTTCGATCCGGGCGCCAGGCTTGGCGGCCATTCGGGCTTCACGCTCGATCCCGTCGCCTCGCTGCGCCGTCAGGTGCGCGTGCCGGCCAACAAGAAGATATCGCTGACCTTCTGGACCGTCGTCGGCGCCGGCCGCACTGAGCTGGACGAGGCAATCGCCCGGCTAGACCACCCGGAGAGCTTTGCCCGCCAGGCCATGCTCGCTTGGACGCGCAGCCAGGTGCAGACCCGCCATATGGGCCTCAGCCTGACCGATGCCGCCAATGTGCAGAAGCTGGCGCGCTACCTGATCTATCCGGATCCGTTCCTGCGTCTTCCCGCCGAATCCATCGCCTCGGGGCTGGGCAAGCAGTCGAGCCTGTGGCCGACCAGCATTTCCGGCGATTTCCCGATCTTCCTGGTCAGGATCGGCGACGTTGCCGATCTCGAAATCGTCGCCCAGGCGCTGCGTTTCCAGGAGTATATGCGCACCCGCGGCATGATGATCGACTTCGTCGTCGTCAACGAGCAGGCGTCCTCCTATGTTCAGGACCTGCAGCGGGCGGTCGAGACTCTGTGCGAAAACAGCCGTTTGCGCGGCAAGGAGCTCGGACCTCGCCAGCACATTTTCGCGGTGCGCCGCGACCTGATGGACGAGACGACCTACAAGACGCTGCTCGCCGTCGCCCGGGTGGTCCTGCACACGCGCAACGGCACCATCTTCGATCAGATCGAGCGGGCCGAGGCGGCCGCCCTGCAGGCGCGCGACGCCCTGCTGCCGGCCGCACTGCCGGTTCTGCGTGAATTACCATCGCTTACGCCCACGACGCATGCATCTGCCTCGCAGGCGGTGGCGAATGTCAGCGCCGATGGCAGCGGGCTCAGCCAGTGGAACGGGTTTGGCGGTTTCGATGGCGACGGGCGGCACTATGTCGTGCGCCTGGCTGGCCGGCGCACCACGCCGCAGCCGTGGATCAACGTCGTCTCCAACGCCTCGTTCGGCTTTCACACCTCCGCTGAGGGGGCTGCCTTTACCTGGAGCCGAAACAGCCGCGACTACCAGTTGACGCCATGGTCGAATGATCCGGTCTCGAACCGGCCGGGCGAGGGCCTCTACATCTACGATCAGGCCAGCGGCAAGGCGTTTTCGCCGCTCGCCGCCATGGTGCGTGATCCCTCGATGACCTACGAGGCCTGGCATGGCCAGGGTTTCTCGACCTTCCGCTCGAAGCGCGGGCCGTTGTCGATGGACCTCACCCATGTCGTCGATCCGGTCGATCCGGTGAAGATTTCGCGGCTGCGCATCCAGAATTCCGGCTCGGTGCCGGCGCGGCTGCGTGTCTATGCCTATGCCGAATGGGTGCTCGGCGGGCATCGGTCGCGCACAGCGGCAACCATCGTCCCGTCGAGGGACGCCGCCACCGGGGCGTTGCTGGCACAAAACCCCTACGGGCTCGATTTCAGCGAACGGGTGGCCTTCCTTGCCGCCGACGGCGGCGTGCACTCGGTGACATCAGACCGCTCGGAGTTCCTCGGCCGGCATGGCTCCAGCGAGCTGCCGCAGGCAGTGCTGAGTGGTGCTGCGCTATCGGGCCGTGTCGAGGCCGGCGACGATCCGTGCGCGGCGATCGCCCGCGACATCGAGATTCCGGCCGGCGGCGACGTGACCCTGCTCTGGTTGCTCGGCGACGCCGAGTCCGTCGAGGAGGCGAGCGCGCTGGTCCAGGAACATCGGGTCAAGGATTTCGACCAGCGGCTGGCCGACAATGAGCGCGTGTGGCGCGGCTTTCTCGACACCATCCAGGTCGAGACACCGGACAAGGCGCTCGACGCCATGGTCAATCACTGGCTGCCCTATCAGAGCTTGGCCTGCCGCATCCGTGCCCGCTCCGCCTTCTATCAGGCCAGCGGTGCCTTCGGCTTCCGCGACCAGTTGCAGGACACGCTGGCGTTGCTGGCGCATGATCCGCAACTGGCGCGCGACCAGATACTCAACGCGGCGCGGCGGCAGTTCCCCGAAGGCGACGTGCAGCATTGGTGGCTGCCACGCACGGGCGCCGGCGTGCGCACGCTGATCTCCGACGACGTGGTCTGGCTGGCCCACGCCACGGCGCGCTACCTGCTGGTCACCGATGACGCCACCATCCTCAAGGAGCAGTTGCCCTTCATCGACGGGCAGCCGCTGGGCGAGGGCGAACATGATGCCTTCTTCATCCCGGAGATTTCGAAGAAGACGGCGTCGCTCTACGACCATTGCGCGCGTGCGCTCGACCTGGCCATCAAACGCAGCAGCCCTGCGGGCCTGCCGCTAATCCTCGGCGGCGACTGGAACGACGGCATGAACCGCGTCGGCGAGCACGGCAAGGGCGAGAGCGTCTGGCTTGGCTGGTTCCTGCTGAAGACGCTGGGCGACTTCGCCCCCGTTGCCAAGACCGAGGGCGATGCCAAGCGTGCACAGGCCTGGGCAAAACATGCCGATGTTTTGAAGCGGGCGCTTGAGAGCACGGCATGGGATGGCGAATGGTACCGGCGCGGCAGCTTCGACGACGGCACCCCTCTGGGGTCTCGCAACTCGCAGGAGTGCAAGATCGACTCCATTGCCCAGTCCTGGAGCGTGCTTTCGGGGGAGGGCGATCCGGCACGGTCGACGACGGCGATGGAGCAGGCGACGAAGCTGCTCGTCGACGACAAGCTCAACATCGTCAAGCTGTTCACGCCGCCCTTCTCCAAGACGGAGAAGGACCCGGGTTACATCAAGAGCTATCCGCCCGGTGTGCGCGAGAATGGCGGTCAATACACCCATGCCGCCACATGGTTCGTCATCGCGCTCGCCGAGATGGGGCAGGTCGACGAGGCCTATCGCTGTTTCTCGATGCTGAATCCGGTCAACCATGCGACCGACGAGGCGTCGGCCGAGCACTATCGTGTCGAACCCTATGTCGTGGCGGCCGATATCTATGCCGGGGACGACAATGCCGGCAACAGAAAGGGCGGCCGTGGCGGCTGGACCTGGTACACCGGCTCCGCCGGCTGGCTTTACAGGGCGGCGGTCGAAGGCATTCTGGGTATCGAACGGCGCGGCAAGCGTGTCCAGTTCAAGCCGAAGCTGCCGAGTCACTGGGATGGGTATTCGGCAAATCTCAAGATGCTGGGGGCGGAACTCAGGGTTCGTGTCATCCGCGACAATAAGGCCAAGGCCGTGTCGCTGGAGGTGAATGGGGCCAAGACCAAGGTTTCGGCAGTCGAACTGAAGGACGGCGAAGTTGCCGAAATCCTCATCAGGATCCCGGCCTGAGGCACTTTACCCAACAGCATTCCCCTCGGGCTCAAGCCCGGGGAAGGCAGCGGTTTTCGGCTCACGACAGGATGAAAGGGCGGCATGCCGCCCGTGTTGCCATCGGCCCGCCCGCATGGCATGCGGCTGAGAGGCTTATAAAATCAAAGACTTGATGCCCATCGCAGGGCTCGCGCCAGGCGGCGAGGCTCGGCGTCCCGTATTCTTGGGCGCGCGCAAAGCCGCTTAGTTTTGACCTATACTGTGCAGACGGCGATTTCGGTCTTAGTCATCCGCCCGACATTGTAGCTGATTAAAATTGTGGCAGCATGCTCCAACTGCCATGATTTCGCCGCATGCCTGACATTTTACCTGTCTTCTCAAACCGTTAGGTGATCACGGCAGATTTCGGAACGTCGCCATCTTTTGTTCGCTCTGAGGGAACTGAAGAGGTACACGGCCATTGTTTTGCGACGTATCAACCGGTACGAGTCAAATGATGCAGTGCACAATAAACAGCGTGGCGGAGTAACTGGGGTGACCCTTCTGCAAATCTACTGGCGAGCACTCGGATATCTGGCCGCGGACAGGAAACGCGTCGCGTTGATCTGTTCGGCCAACGTGGCGCTCGCCATCGTAGCGCTTCTCGAGCCGATTATGTTCGGTCGCGTCATCGGCGCCATCTCCGAGCGCGGCTCTGTCTTCACCACGCTGGTGATGTGGGCTGGTCTCGGCGCCTTCAACATCGTTGCTTTCGTCATGGTGGCGCGCGGCGCTGACCGCTTTGCCCATGCGCGGCGCAGCGAAGTTCTGTGCCAGTCCTTCGAGCGCGTGATCACCATGCCGCTCGCCTGGCACCATCAGCACGGCACCTCCAATGCGTTGCACACGATGCTGCGCGCCGTCGAAACCCTGTTCAGCCTTTGGCTTGAATTCATGCGCCAGCATCTGTCCACGGCTGTCGCCCTCGTACTGCTGGTCCCAACCGCGATCAGCATGGACCTGCGCATGTCGCTGGTGCTGCTTGGCCTCGGACTGCTGTATGTCGGCATCGGCCGGATGGTAATGCGCCGCACCAAGGCGGGCCAGGCTGCGGTCGAGCGCCACTACCACAAGGTGTTCGAGCATGTGACCGACTCGGTCAGCAACGTTGCGGTGCTGCAGAGCTACAATCGCCTCGGCCACGAGGCCGATACGCTGCGCCGCTACGTCAAGAACCTGCTCGACGCGCAGAATCCTGTGCTCGACTGGTGGGCGCTGGCCAATGCCTTGCACCGTCTGTCATCGGCAATCTCGATGCTGATCGTGTTGTCGATCGGCTCCTATCTCGTGACTCATGGTCAGTTGGGTATCGGCGACGTCATCGCCTTCACCGGTTTTGCGACGATGCTGATCGCTCGCCTCGACCAGATGTCGGCTTTCGCCAACCAGATTTCCGAGGCGCGCGCCAAGCTTGAAGATTTCTACCAGCTCGAGGACTCCGCGGCCGACGCAGCCGAGCCGGATGGGTTGCGCGATCTCGCTAACATCACCGGGCATGTCCGCTTCGAGAATGTCGGCTTCGAATTCGCCAATTCGGGCCAAGGCATCGACGACGTGTCGTTCGAAGTCCAGGCCGGCCAGACCGTTGCCATCGTCGGACCGACCGGCGCCGGCAAGACCACGCTCATCAATCTGCTGCAGCGTGTCTTCTCGCCGTCCCATGGCCGTATCCTGATCGACGGCGTCGACACACGCACCGTGACCCGCAAGTCGCTGCGTCATTCGATCGCCACCGTGTTCCAGGATGCCGGCCTGCTCAACCGCTCGATCGAGGACAACATCCGCGTCGGCCGCGCCGATGCGACCAATGACGAGATCCATGCCGCTGCCAACGCGGCCGCGGCGCAGGACTTCATCCTGTCCAAGAGCAATGGCTACGACACGGTGGTCGGCGAACGTGGCGGCCAGCTGTCGGGTGGCGAGCGTCAGCGCATCGCCATTGCCCGCGCCGTGCTGAAGGATGCCCCGATCCTGGTGCTCGACGAGGCGACCAGCGCGCTCGACGTCGAGACCGAGGACCGCGTCAAGGATGCGATAGACGAATTGCGGCGCGACCGCACCACCTTCATCATCGCCCACCGCCTGACCACCGTCCGCGACGCCGATCTGGTCGTGTTCATGGACAAGGGCAGGGTGGTCGAAATGGGCGGCTTCGCCGAACTGTCGCTGCGCAACGGCCGCTTTGCCAGCCTGCTGCGCGCCGGCGGCCTGCTCAACGACGAGGAGGTTCGCCGCCTCAGCCGCACCGTGCAGCAACAGCAGGAAGCGGCCGCCTGATCTTGGCGTCTCTGCCTTCTCCCCCCAGGGGGAGAAGGCAAGGCTAGCGTGCGACATAACCGCTCGATTGCCCCAAACGCACCGGCGGTCTATGTAGAGCCGCATGAGCGACACGACTTCACGACTGACCGGCTGGATGGATCTCGCCAACCCGACGCGCTTCGTCGGGCTGGCCGATAGGCTCGTGCCGTGGCTGGCGTCCATCGCCGCACTCATCCTCGCCGTCGGGCTCTATATGAGCTTCGCTGCGCCTGAGGATTTCCAGCAAGGCATCACCGTGCGCATCATGTACATCCACGTGCCTTTCGCCTGGCTGGCCATGATGTGCTACACGCTGATGGCGGTTTCCGCACTTGGCACGCTCGTCTGGCGGCATCCGCTGGCCGATGTCGCGCTGAAATCCGCCGCGCCCATCGGAGCCGTCTTCACCGCGCTTGCATTGATCACCGGCTCGATCTGGGGCAAGCCTATGTGGGGCACCTGGTGGGTTTGGGACGCACGGCTGACCTCGGTCTTCGTCCTGTTCCTGATGTATCTCGGCATCATCGCGCTGACCCGTGCCCTCGACGATGCCAGCCGCGCCGCCTGGGCCGCCGCCATCATCACGCTGGTCGGCTTCATCAACATCCCGATCATCAAATTCTCGGTCGACTGGTGGAACACGCTGCATCAGCCGGCTTCGGTGTTCCGCATGGGCGGCTCGACCATCGACCCAAGCCTGCTGTGGCCGCTGCTGGTGATGGCGCTCGGCTTCACCGTGCTGTTCTTTGCGCTGCACCTGATGGCGATGCGCACCGAGATCCGCCGCCGCCGCGTCATTGCAATGCGTCGCGTCGCCGCCAGGCAGGCCGAGCGGATCTAAGGCGCCATTGCGCCAGCGCACCAACAGATCAAGCGTTCATCGTCTCTGAACAGCTTGTCATTTCTGCAGATTGTGAACCTCGAACGTGGTCTCCTGAGGCGGCGAGGTGAACCCACCCTTGATGCCCGTTTTCATTTGAGGCATCAGGATATCGTCCCGGAATTGCTCCCAACTCTTCTTGGATTCGTGAACCGCAACAATTGACCAGCCACCGGCCGACGGGCCGGCAACATGGAAGAGTTGGCCTTTTGGCAGGCTTTTTCCGCCTGCTGGATGCACAGCAGCGATTGACGCCTCGTATTGTTCCTTCGTGCCGCCAGGAAAATAGTGCGTGATTGCGTAAGCCATTCTGTTTTCCTCCCGAGCAAGCCGCAAACCATCCAATGGTCGGCTTGCTGAAGCCAGATTGACGTAACGGAACACCGGGGACAAGCAGGACCTTAGACAGGGTCGACCATGCACCTGCCCTGGACACGGGTTTGGATGTTCGCATTAGCCGGTGCGGCCGCGTGCGGCCACCGGCAGCGTTTCTAGCACCTTTTCGCCTGAGATCAGATGCACTTGGTCGAACAGGTTGGTGACGACGCAGCAATGGTCTGGCACGACGCGGACGCGTTCGCCGATGCGCAACTTGCCGTCACCCGAAAGCGTGAGGGTGCCGTGCTCCTCGCTCAAGCCCGTCACCCGTGCACCGGAAATGCCGAGCAACTCGCCGAAATCGGCGAGCCCCAGCGTGTCGCTGGACAGCGCCTTGCTGCCGGCATCCAGAATGGCACGCGTCGCTGTGGGATGGCTGACCACCGTCGACAGCACCGTCAGTGCGCAGTCGTCGAGAGTGCCGACGCCTTTGGCGACCTGATAGCGGTCGAGATAGATGTAGGTGCCGGGGCGGTACTCCGTGACCACCGATGCCTCGCTCGAGCGCCACATATCCGGCGTGCCGCCACTTGAGATGCGTTCGCAGGCGAGGCCCGACGCGGCCAGCGCCTGCTTGGCGTCGGCCAGCCACGCCTCGGCCTCTGCCGCGCGACCGGCGGCCGGGTAGGTCATCAGCCCGCCGAAGGCGAGGCCACCGGCCTTGTCGATCTGTCTTGCCAGCGCAACTGCTTCGTCAGCCGTCTGCACGCCGCAGCGGCCCATGCCGGTGTCGCATTCGACCAGTACCGGCAGACGATGACCGGCATCGGTGAAAATGGCGGCCAATCCTTCGAGTGTTTCTCTGCTGTCAGCCGTAACCGACAGTGTCACACGGCGGTGTAGCGCCAGAAGCCGCTCCAGCTTGGCGCGCCCAAGGATGTTGTAAGGGAGAAAAATGTCGGTCAGCCCGGCGTCGGCCATCACCTCGGCCTCGCCGATCTTCTGGCAGGTGATACCGACGGCACCGGCCGCGACCTGTTTATTCGCCCAGTAGGGCAGTTTGTGCGTCTTGATATGCGGCCGCAGTTTCAGCCCGTTCTTGTCGGCATGGGCCTGGGCGCGGGCAATGTTGGCTTCGGCGCGCGCGGCTTCGATCAGGATCGATGGCGTATCGAGGTCGTGGACGGTCGGCATCATCTGTTATCCCATAGAAAATCCGCAGGGGTTATGGCCTCGAACGGGCGCGATGTCACGCGGCCAGCGCAGCGGATCTGTTGTCCATGCGCTGAAGGCGCAAGGCCGGGCGGAGCGGCAAGACGGATCGACACCGCATCGACGTTCGGCTATGCGATTTGCCAGACAAATCGGCACGAAGGACCATGATCATGAAACGCTCCGCCATCAACGACATCATCCGCGAAGCCGACGCTTTCATCCGCTCGTTCGGCTACATCATGCCGCCCTTCGCCTACTGGTCGCCCGAGGAGGCGAAGGCGCGCCAGACCGACTCCGCGGCCGTGTTTACCTCCCGGCTCGGCTGGGACATCACCGACTACGGCCAGGAGAAGTTCAAGGAACTCGGCCTGTTCCTGTTCACCGTGCGCAACGGCCGCTACGAGGACATGAAGAAGGGCATGGGCATGCTCTATGCCGAGAAGATTATGATCTCGCGCAAGGACCAGCTGTCGCCGATGCACCGCCACAACATCAAGGCCGAGGACATCATCAACCGTGGTGGCGGCAAGCTTGTGCTGGAACTGTTCATGCACGATCGCGACGGCGGCATCGATCCCAAGGCCGAGGTATCGGTGCCGGTCGACGGAACCATCCACAGGCTGCCGGCGGGCGGGCTGTTGAAGCTCGACCCGGGCCAGAGCGTCACGCTTTTGCCCGGCGTCTGGCATGCCTTCTGGGCCGAGGGCAAGGATGTGCTGATCGGCGAGGTGTCGACCGTCAATGACGATCTCACCGACAATGTCTTTCGCGAACCGATCGGCCGTTTTTCCAACATCGACGAGGACGTTGCCCCCGTGCACCTGCTGGTGTCCGACTATGAGAAGTGGCTGGGCTGAGGCAACGCGCCGGGCAGCCAGCCTCAATGACAGCAGCTTGAGGCTGGCTGCACGCTCGTCCTGCACAGGCAGGACGAGCTGATCGCCACGTCCGCTCTGGCCAACGCCGTGGCGAGGCTTGCCTGCAGCGCCGGCAGTTCTTCGCTCTCGCCGCGTCGGTTCAGGCATTCCACCAGCCCGTGCAGCGCCCAGACATTGTTGGGGTGCTGGGCGCAACGCTGCACCTTGCCGCTGAGACCCAGATCGTCGCGATAGACCTGTTCTGCTTCCTGCGCGTGGCCCTGGTCGAGAAGCAGTGCCGCCAGCGCATGGCGGGGCGGATGCATCCACGCCCATGGCTCGGTGTAGGACAGATTGTCGTCGAGCTCGACTGCTTGCCGCAGATGGCCGTAGGCCTCATCATGCCGGCCCTGGTGATAGGCAAGCTCGCCGTCGAGCAGGGCGGCACCGACAGCCAGCGAAGCCCGTGTCGGATTGCTGAGAAAACGTCGCTCGGCTGGAATGCCTTCCAGATGCCGGTGGAACCTTTCGCGCGCTCGCTCGGCCTCGGTGAAATGCCTGAGCGTCGCATGCGCGACACCCTTGGCGTAGTGCTGCATGGCCGCGGTCAGCACATAGAGGCCCGGCTCCGCGGGTTCAGGCTCGTCGATGATCTCCTGCCAGCGACCGAAGCGCACCTGCACATGCGATTTCATCGCGTGGTAGCCTTCCACCGTCTGGGTGAGCTTGGGCCGGCCCTGGATGGCGACCACGTCGCGCGCGACCAGGCTGCGCACCTTGTCGGCGGCCCACAGCGAAGGCTGGTATTGGCCCGACAACATGCAGGTGAACATCATCAGATGCAGATCGTGGCAGCAGCCGAGCAGATAGTAGGTCGGCTGGTCCGCATAGGCGAGATAGAGGTCGTTGGCGCGCACCGCCTTCTCGCTGGCAAGTTTTGCTTTCTCGTACTCGCCGCACAGCACATAGATATGCCCCGGCATGTGGTTCATGTGCCCGGCATCGGGGCACATTGCGCCCAGCAGATCCGCCGAGCGCATGCCGCGCTCCGGCATGGTGGACATTTCCAGAAGATGGATGTGCAGGTGGACGATCGCCGGATGTTGTGCAATCCCCGCCTCGTCGGCAAGCCGGATCGACCGCTCGCAGACCTCGAGCGCCTCGACGACATCGGAATTCGGCGCCGGCGCGCCGGTCTTGAGGTTCCAAAGCCGCCGCACGGTGCGCATCATCAGCGCCTCGACGAAAAGCGCCATCACATCGTGGTCGTCGGGAAAGTCCCGGTACACAAGCCGCATCTCGGCGGCATAGGCATCGTCCCACTGTTCGAATTCCTCGGGACCCACCCGGTGCAGTTTCTGGAAACGGCACGCCAGCGCCTCGATCAGGCGCCTTTCGACCTCGCTGGCGGAAGCCGCATTGGCGCGCGCCAGCCGGACATGCTCGAAGCAGCGCTTTGTCGCGCTGTTGGCTTCGGCCTCGCCATGCTCTTTCCAGGTCAGATTGTAAAAGGGGCCGGCGGCATAGGCGATGCCCCAATGCACAAAGGCGCAATCAGGATCCGTCTCCAGCGCCTTCTCAAAGCACTTGATGCCTTCCTCATGGTTGAAGCCGTAGCACCAGTTCAGCCCGATATCGAACCAGCGCTGGGTTTCGGTTGAGCGGGTGGAGATGGAGCGACGGTAGGCGCCGAGGTTGAAGCGGTCCATGAAGTCTCATTTCAATTCTGATCGCCAACGAGGCAGGCTCTGGTCAGATTCCTTCGTCATCAGTGTGTGACGAAATCTCCAGGCATGGCAAACGCAACGCGTGCCGCCGTTAGCTGGTCTCTTCGGGCGGTGTTTCATCTTGCCAGCCAGCCAGCTCAGGCAGGTCGTCCAGCCAACTTTTTTCCGTCATCAGGGCATCGCCGGCCTGCGGGGCAGCCTCGGTGGCATTTTGAATGAGCCAGTCCATCCACTTCCGATAGGCAACCGGGTCCAGCTGTGGCGGCAGCACCTTGGCCTTGGCCAGCATGCGTTTGCGGAAACTAACCTGCCTGCGGAGTTTGGTCGTCGTGAATTTGATTGCCTTGCCTTGGTATTCAACCGTCCAGCGCCCATCTCCATGGCTGGTGAGCCTGTCGATGGCGAAACCGGCATCGACCGGCCTATCCCGCCAAGGAAGCTCGACGGCATTCTTCCTCAGATCGAGTGCCCATCGCCTGTAGGCGGTCCCGGCACGCTGGGGCGGCAGCACACCGGCCTGTTCGAGTATCTTCCTGCGGAAGGTAGGCTGCTTCTTAAGCTGGCCTGTCGTTAGCTCGACGCGATGCCCACGGAATTCGACGTGCCATCGGATCCTCCCGTTGCCGAAATACTTCACCAGCCTGTCGATGAAGAACTCGTCGTCGGTGAGCGCCACGCAGCCTTGGCTGATGCTTTCGAGAATGTACTGGCTATCACTGGGCATTACGCGGCCTCGTGCAGGAATCTTTCACGAAGCTTAGCCGTTGGCACGCACGGGCGGCCACCAATTTGCTCTGGGAATCTCGCCTGCCTCAATCAGCCCAAACTGATGCGCGGGTTGCCATAGATATGCAAGGCGGTGGCACGCTCACCGCAGACGATAGCCTTGGAGGGAGCGTAAGGCCCGTGGACGAGTGGCTGAAGTTCATCACCCGGCCGCTGGACGGCGCGAGGCTCGTTACTTCTGGCGAAACGCGGAGTGGAACGACACGACCAGCGGGCCCAGGATATAGTCGAGTGCGGTGCGTTCCTCGGTAACGATCATGACCGACGCCGGCATGCCCGGATAAAGCGCGATCTGTGGGGCTGCAGCCAATTCCACAGGATCGACCGCTACATCGGCAAGATAGTAGGGAAACCCGGTCTTGCTGTCGGTGATGCGATCCGCCGAAATGCGGGTGACGCGTCCGTGGATTATGGGTATCGAGCGCTGCTTGTATGATGTGAAACGAACTTCGGCTGCCATGTCGGGTCGCAGGTTCGATATGTCCTCGACGCGAACCTGCGCCTGAACGATCAGCGAATTCTCGGTCGGCACGATGTCGAGGATGGTCTGGCCCGGCGAAACGATCGCGCCGATCGAGAAGACGCTGAGATCCATCACCTGGCCGTCATAGGGCGCGCGCACTTCGGCTCGGTCCATGGCAGCCTGGGCGGCAAACATCTTGGGCACGAGGTCGGCAAGGCTCGATTGCGTATCGATCAGCATGGCCGACAGCTTGGCCCGGCGCTCATATGTCAATTGCGCGATCTGGCCCTCGAGTTCGGCTTTGCTCTGTTTGCTGCCGGCTATGGCGCCGAGGTTCTCGTCGATCAGGCCCTGCAGATCCGAGGCGGATCTTTCCAGCTCCAGGATGCGTGGGCGGGTTGTCAATCCGGCCTTGAGCAGCTTTGACAGGCTGGCCTTCTCGTCGATCGTCGATTGCATCTGGGCCTGGTAGGATTCGACCCGAGCCTGCTTGCCCTGAATCTGTTCCTCGAGCTCGGCAATCCGCCGCTCGAGGATCTGCCTGGCGCCGGCCATCGAGGCGCGCTGGCTCTCCAGGTCGGCGATCTGGTTTGCCATCGCATCCCTGAGGTAGGCCTCGTGCTCCTTCAGGATGTCCTTCGGGAAGGCAACAGCCTTGCTGCCGTCCAGTTCGGCCCGGATCCTGGCATCGGTTGCACGCAGCAGAGCGTATTGCTGGGCATAGAGATTGAACTCGGACCTGATCCTGGTGTCGTCCAGCTTCAGCATGATGTCGCCCTTCCTGACGACGTCGCCATCCTTGACGCGGATCTCCTTCACCGTTCCGCCGTCGAAGTGCTGTACGCTCTTGCGATTGCCTTCCACCTTGACGATGGCGTCGGCGAGTACGGCGCCGTTCAGCGGAGCAAAGGCTGCCCAGCCACCGAAGACGCCGAAGAAGGCGACGATGATCAGCAGGCCGATATAGGCCGGCACCCGGATCGAATCCGGGGCCAGGATACCGGTTTCGCCTGGCAGGCTCCGGTAGGTGAGGGCGCCGTCGCTCATCGATCTCTCCGGCCACAGCTCATTGGGTTGCCACCGCCATTGGAGCCGCGCGCTGGTTGAGCAGCGCCACGATCTCGTTTCTCATGCCGAAGGCCTCGACCGCGCCATCGCGCAACAGAAGGATCTTGTCGACATTCGCCAAGGTAGAGGGCCGGTGCGAGACGATGATCACCGTGCTGCCGCGGCGCTTGAGTTCGATCGCGCAGTCGCTCAGCGCGCGGTCGCCATCGGCGTCGAGATTGGAGCTCGGCTCGTCGAGAATGATCAGGTTCGGCGTTCCGAACACCGCACGGGCGAGAGCGATCCGTTGCCGATATCCTCCTGACAGCACTGCGCCGCCTTCGCCGATCTGGGTCTCATAGCCCTGCGGCAGGCGGATGATCATCTCGTGCACGCCGGCGAGCCGCGCGGCCTCGATCACCTCCTGGTCGACATTGGTCTTGAAGCGGCCGATGTTGGCGGCGACCGTGTCGGAGAAGAGTTCGATATCCTGCGGCAGGTAGCCGATGTGG
>NZ_RZQG01000609.1:0-3666 GCF_003998635.1 Mesorhizobium sp. M7D.F.Ca.US.004.03.1.1 | reverse complement strand
CGCCACCAAGATCACCGGCCCCGGCCAGCGCGCCACGCTTTCGGCGGTGCGCGGCGAAGGCATGAAGGCCGTTTCCATCCGCGTCAATGACGTGCTCGGCGTCGCCGGCTTTGTTTTCCCGGGCGACCGGGTCGATGTCTTGCTGACGCGAACCGAGCGCGGCGACGGCGACGACAAGAGTTTCGTCGACGTGCTGCTGCAGAGCATGAAGGTGCTTGCCGTCGACCAGGTTGCCGATGTGAGCAAGGATAGCCCGACCGTCGTCAAATCGGTGACGCTCGAGGCCAGCACCAAGGATGCGCAGAAGCTGACCCTGGCAGCCGGCGCCGGCCAATTGTCGCTGGCGCTTCGCCAGGCCGCGGCAAGTAAGGGCGAGACGACCGAGCGGGTGACGCTTTCCGACCTGACCGGCGAAACGCCGGCAGACGTCGCCGCCAGGCAGGCGGAACTCGACAGGAAAGCAGCAGCGGAAGCCGAGGCTGCAGCAGAGCGCAAACGCGCGGACGACAAGATCGCCGGCCTCGCCCAGGCCGTAGAGCGAGTGGGAAGCAAGCTCGACGATCTAAGCAAGGTTAAGCCGGCTCCGGCCGTGGTGTCTGCACCCGAAGTCCGGGAAGTCGTCAAGGAAGTGGTCAAATACGTGACCCCCGAGCCGCCGGCACGGGCGACCGTCGGCGTTTTTCGGGGTGTAAAACTCGAGACATATGACGTGCCGCGACAACCATGATAAGGTGCGGCTAATAAAATGGGGCTGCCACAGGCAGCGATTGGGGAGACGGGGATGCAGGGGTCTTGGTTGAGGATGGCGGTGGCGGCCGCGTTGCCTTGTCTGGCAGCGCTGCTGCTGTCGAGCCTGGCGGCCGATGCGGCCGACCGCTTCATCGATGTATCGACCCCCAGCGTTCATCGTATCTTCCTGCCGATGTCGCAGTCGGTTACCGTCCAGGTGAGTGCCAATCTGGGTGACATCGTCGTCGGCGACGAGAAGATTGCCGATGCCCAGCCGATGACCGACCGGACGCTTTATGTCATCGGCAAGGGCGCCGGCACCACCACGGTCAATCTGTTCTCGCCTGAGAAGCGCTCGCTCGGCGCCCTCCAGATCGAGGTCGGCGTCGATGTCAGCGACATGGCGCAGGCGATCCGGCAGGTGGCGCCAAAATCGCGCATCGAAGTGGGCTCGGTCAATGGCAGGGTCAGGCTCGGCGGTCATGTCAAGGACGGCGCCACGCTGGCGGCAATCATGGAAGTTGCGCAGCAATATGGTCCCGATGCCATCATCAACTCCGTTGTCGTCGACGACAGCCAGCAGGTCAATCTGGAGGTGCGCGTGCTGGAAGCCAAGCGCAACGCCGGCCGAGATCTCGGCGTGTCAATCAGGAGCAGGAACGGCGATGCTACGACCCGCATCGGAACGGGCAGTGCCGCCGTCGACGAGGACAATGTGATAGCCGGAACGGGCAATGTTATCACCGGCCTGTTGTCGAACAGCAACCCCTTCGCGGCGCTGATCACCCGCGTCATTGACAGCAACATCAAAGTCGATTTGGTCATCGAGGCACTTGAGGCCAAGGGCGTGGTGCGCACGCTGGCCGAGCCGAACCTCACCACGCTTTCCGGCGAGCAAGCCAGCTTCAACGCCGGCGGCCAGGTACCGATCCGCAGCGTCAACAAGGATGGCGAGGTCCAGATCGAGTACAAGCAATTCGGCGTCAATCTTCAGTTCACGCCTATCGTACTTGACGACGGCAAGATCCATATGAGCCTTGCGCCGGAGGTCAGCGACCTGACCGGCTTCACCACGGCCGGCGATCCGATCTTCACCAACCGCAAGCTGGAAACCGTTGTCGAACTGCGCGACGGCCAGAGCTTCGCGGTCGGCGGGCTGCTGTCCAGCAAGACCACCAAGCTGCAGAACCAGGTGCCATGGCTCGGCCAGGTACCAATTATCGGGACGCTGTTCCGCAATTCGAGCAACCAGAAAGAAGAGACCGAACTGGTGGTCATCGTCACGCCGCACATCGTGCGGCCGGTGAAGCCTGGCGAACAACTGGCGACGCCGTTCGACAAGACGAGGCCGGCCAACGATCCGGAATTCTTCGTGCTTGGTCAGCTCGAAGTGAACAAAGACATGATCCGAAAGTATGAAACGGGCGACGGCGTCACCGGCCCCTATGGCCACATGCTCGACTTCAAATCGAAGGACAAGATGCTCTATGTCAAGAAATAGCGCCTTGATCCTCATTCTGTGCGCCGGTGCGCTGTCGGGCTGCGCCGCGGACTATCTGAACCATTACGATTCGGTGACCCTGGCCGCCGGCGAGACGCAGAAATTCAATTCGATGCTGCAGACGGTCGACCCGCTCAATCCGGCGTCCCGGAATACACATATCGAAGGCGACGGCGCGCGTGCTGCCGCTGTTGCCCACAGCTACAAATTTCCACCGCCACCGCCGCCACCGCCGGCGATCACGGTCAATGTCGGCGGGTCTGGTGTGACGACGTCGCAGTGAGCTGAACGGAAGGATGCGGAGGGCGCCGGGCATGCGAGGGGCCCTGGCGCAGGAAAGCAGAGAGTAGGGTCATGTTGGGGACCATTCGAGCCTTCTGGAACGATCAACGCGGCGTAGCGATGATCCTGGTGGCCATCATGCTGCCCGTGCTTATCGGCTTTTCGCTGCTGGCCATCGATATGAGCCGAGTCAATGGGCTCCATAACGATCTGCAGAAGGGTGTTGACGCGATGGCGCTTGCTGCCGCGGCGGAACTCGACGGCAATGTGGATGCGATCACCCGGGCCAACCGGGCCGTCACCACACTCGTGGCCAACAGTACGCTGTTTTCGACATCAGGTGATCACCCAATCGTCTTGGCTGACGTAACGGTCACCTATCTGACCGGGATTCCGGCGAGCGATGACATCACGCTGACTGCCGCAGGTGTCGACTCAAATGCCCAGAACTGGGCCAGCACCGATCCCAAGGTTGTCAGGTTTGCCGAAGTGACCGTGAACGCGTCAGGCGCGACGGACGGCGCGGGCGCCTTCGCGACGATTTTTCCAGCCAGCCTCGTCGGCAGCACGGAAAAGATGGACATTCGGCCACAAGCGGTGGCGGGATTCACCAACGCGTTGTGTCAGTTCACGCCGATGTTCATCTGCAATCCTTTCACCAATAGCGCGACGTCCCTGAGCGATCTGCAGGCGGCCGTAGCAGGAACAAAGAAGCCGATGATCTGGCTGAAAGAGCAGACTGGCGGCAACAGCGCCCAATACGGTCCGGGCAATTACGGCTTCCTGTCGTCACCCGAGGGCGACAAGAATACGGCTGCGATTACCGAAATGTTCGCTGTCACCAATCCGCCCGCCTGCTACGACCAGAGTGGGGTGACCACCCGTCCGGGCAACATTCCTCCGGTCGATAAAGGCATCAATACGCGCTTCGACATTTACGACAATGGTGGCCCCTACAAGACCGATCCGGCCATCAACCCGCCTGCGCCGAATGTCAGAAAAGGCATGGACGTCCAAAACGCAGGCAAGAACAATTGCAGTTACACAGCCCCCAGTACCGGGCAGGTCAAGAATTTTATGGCGGTGCCCCGAGACAATTGTTTCGCGACCACATGTTCAAACGCTGGAAGTCTTGGCGACGGCAACTGGAATTT
>NZ_RZQG01000608.1:0-3674 GCF_003998635.1 Mesorhizobium sp. M7D.F.Ca.US.004.03.1.1 | reverse complement strand
TCCAGCTTCTCAACCAAAGAAGGGAAAACGTCTGTTGCAACGTATCCGATCGGTGTGATGGTTTGAAGGGTCCCGTAGGATAGCTGGCCGATGCCGGAGCCAAGCTCGAGGATGGTTGCGCTGTCTGGAACGATACCTGCCATTTGAATCATTGGTAGGTGAAACTGCTTGAAGAAACTTACGTTGTGCTCTTTCTCAGCTGCAAAAATCTGTCCTTCGAAGTCCGGTTCGCCCACGACGACGATATCGGAAATTGCGTCCTTTCCTTCCACTTTGATGCTTCGCGTACAAACGTCCGAGAGGCTGCGCATTGTCAGGTTCGCTTTCTAGAGAGTGCATCTGCTGATGTTCGGAAGGGGCGTCGTAGCACCGGGTATTTGGTGCCGAACTCGCGCAGAACTCGGCCAAGCCGCCAGTAGGTCGAGTTTTTGATTTCGTTCAATTCATAGAGGCTCGCGTCGTCGGATTGAACGAGCGAATTGGTTGTCATGGGGATCTCCGAAAGAAGACGCAGATAATCTAGGTCTCCGAAGGTGTCGTCTGAGTATTGCGAAAACGAATTGGCAGCATCAGAAATAGTTTCTTCGAATTCTGCGATGGATTTTCTTCCATCGAACAAGGCCAGAACCCGATTGCGCCCTTCCGCACCAATCCTGTCTTTCTTTTCTGTATCCTCAATCAATTCACGTATTTTTGAAGCAAGATCAACATGATCAGCGGCGTTAAAGAGAAGACCAGAAACGCCGTCTTCGATGATCTCTGGCAGACCGCCAGCTCTAGATGCGATGACCGGCGTTCCAATTGCCATCGCTTCTATTGCCACCATCCCAAACGGCTCGATAATCGATGGGACGACTGCGGCTAATGCGCGGCTGAGGCACGCTTCGGGCCTATCTGTCCTCCCATGAAAGACAGCTAGATCGTCCACCTGAAGCTTTTTTGACAAATCTTCCAGCCAAATACGAAGCGGGCCATCGCCATAGACATCGAGGCCGACTGGTATGCCTGAAGATTTGAGCAACGCAATGGCTCGAATGAGAACCTCAGTTCCCTTGTGGGCCTCAAGAGTGGTGAGCGTGCAAATTCTTGATGACCGGGCGCGACTGCCGTCCAATTTAGGGACTGTCGTCCAGTTGAGGATGGTTTTCGCTCGCTCACCCGGTACTGTCGTCTCGAAATATTGCCTGGTCCAATCCGAGCAGTATGCGACTGAGCGTGCGTGCTTGAGCAGAATGGAGTCAAACGTCTGCTTCATCAGGTCGTGAGTAGTCGCTTGCCCACCGTCCAAGACGCCATGAACCCACATCACATACGGCAACCCAGCAAGAATTGCTCCGATTGCAGGGCATAGGCTTGTCAAGGTATTTACAATCACGACGTCGGTTCGCTGCCGCCAGTAGAGATCGGCATACATGCTGGCGACTTCGAGAACGTGTTTCGTATAGTCAGACGCAAACTGGATCGGCTCGTAAACATACCACCGAAGTGGTGGAGATCGGCGCCACTGCACGTTCCGAGCACTCAGCAGGTTGCCAAGTGGGCCGCGGTTAGCATTTGGGATAAGAACGACCGGGTTGATTGTAGTGCTCCCGGTCAATCCGATTGCGAGGTTCGCGAGCATTTTCTCTGCGCCAGCTGTGTAGGGCGAATGAGAAACGAGCGTGACATTTAATTTTGCAGAGTTCATTAGATTAAGCCAGACGCGATAGATCTTATCAGATCAGCAAACTGGGGGGCCACGACCGTCGCATCGTAATTCTTGGCGACATCTGCTCTGGCGCTCGCATGCATTCTCAGGAGCTTCTTCTTGTCGAGCAGGGAAATTATCGGTGTTGTCCAATCATCAGGATCAGACACAAGAACTCCATTGATGCCGTCATCAATATGCCAGCTGTAGGGTTCTAGGTTCGAATAGACGCCGACTGCCCCGGCCGCAGTAATCTCAAGATATTTATTTGGGCATTTTGACCGTGAGGTTCGAGTGGCGTCCAGAGGTGCCAATAAGATGTCGGGGCTCGCCTCTCTTATCATCTGAGCGTACTGGATGTAGGACACCCCCGAGTATTCGATGGCCCTGGCGCCACTCATGAAGGCCCGCTGCTCTGCGGATAGATTTCCGAATATCAGCAGATCGACGTCGTCATGGGTCTTTGCTATTTGTGCAAGAGCTCTGAAAGCGCGGTCATCATATCGGTCTGAGCCCGAATACCCGATAACGAAACGCTTTGAATGACGTCTTGGCGTCTTTTCGAATAGAGCCAGATCAACGCTGTTCGGCAACGTGACAATTCTTTTTGCGTAAGGCGCGATGTCGTCGGCAAGCAATCTATTGTATGTAAGTACATAGTCCGCATGCTTGATGCCAAATACAAAATTCTTAAAGAATTGGGTTTCGGGTCCAAATATATTTCTATAAGGGTCTGGCCAGTCTTCAGCTACCGTGATCCAATTGTCGTCGATCATATAAATTGACGGGATATCTAGATCTTTGCACCAATCCAAGATTTGTCGAACCTGTTCGACCTTACATCTCGACAAAATCACCACATCGCTATTCTCAATATCTTCTCTTGTTACAAGATGGTCAAAAACAGGTTTGTATGTACCAAAGCCAGTGCCTTCAAGGTGCTTGAAATACGAGAAAAAACAGAGCCAGTTATGGTGATATTCCCAGAGTCCGCCGGTAATCGTAACTCGGAGAGGTCGGGAAGCAGAAGGTCCTGCGGCTCGCGCCAGCGAGGGGATGTGCCGACACAGATAGCTCGCGTCATCTGGAGCAAGGTCTTGGATGAAATTGCGTTCACGTTCTTGAGCGCTGGCTGCAAACAGGCCGCTCGCCATGTACCTGCGACGCATATCTTCGCTAACTGGGTAAGGTCTCGTGATGAATGGGGTACGACCATCGCTCGTTGAGCCGCCCTCGACCTTAATGATGCTAATCTCGTGGCTACAGGAAAGCCTGATCAGAGCGTCCCAACATGAAGCCTGTTGCACAAGGGGGGAAGGGTCGAAGCCGCCGATCTCGTCCAGAGCCGTTGCGGAGATAGCCAAGTCGGAAAGTGACAAAAATGGGCAATTGAGTACCCATCCGTGAAGCTGCGATTTGGGGATGTTCCCAACAAGCCCATATCGCCCGTTGGAAGATGTATCTGATAATGCGATAGACTGGTTATTCCGGGTGGCGGTTCTGCTCGCTTCGAGAAGGACCGGAAGGCGACGTACGTCCCAGGCAAGTTGCGGACCCAAAAAAATGAGTCGATGGCCGACCGCGATTTTTCTCCCAGCGTTGAACAGCACGGCTGGCAACTCGTTCTCGGATATGACCTCACAAACTCGAACGCGCCGAAAGTAGGAAGGCAAGGACTGAAGGGCCGGTATTGTTTTCCACTGGGGATCACTGAAAACGACGATCAATTCGACGTCATTGTCAACCTTTCCGACTATCGGACGAAGGATATCCGCAATTCGGCTTACGAAACCTCGACCGGAACTCAAGCGCCCTAGTAATATTAGAACAATCGAAAGTGCGCATTGGGTGCTGGCGTAGTCCTCGAAGATTGGTTTTTCCCGCAGCATTCTAGCTCCCTTGGAGGCCTGAAACATATTCACCGGACGTTCTTGCGTAAAGGGCACTTCGCGATGAGGCGTGAATGGGGTTTGCCGCAACCCTTAAT
>NZ_RZQG01000607.1:0-3683 GCF_003998635.1 Mesorhizobium sp. M7D.F.Ca.US.004.03.1.1 | reverse complement strand
GGTAAGCACTCCGTGCTGTTTCACTTTTCCGGACCGCCGCCTTGGCAAACGACAGCACCGGACGGCCCGAAACTGGAACGGAAAGCGCTCCCTCCGCAAATCACGTTGGGTGAATTTTCGCAAACAATATCATAGGCTTAATTCCGACACATTGCTTGCTGCCGACATCATTTCCGGCCGCTTCGGCTCCCCCGACGAGCCCACTTCTGTCCGCGAAAAGAGTCGTTTAGCCGGATTGTGGCGGACGGTTTCGATCGCGGCGCGGCCGCCGCAATCCGTCCCGAGCGGCATCACGAAACAGACTGCTGGCCCGTCATCGATACACATTTTGTTTCATGGATCAGTTCAAAACCGCCACTCCGAAGCGGATCGAACTCGCGCTTCGGTTGCAAATCGGGAACGGATACAGCATGGTGCGTTGTTACGATGAAGGGGGGCCTTCCATGAAGCTTGCAGTCCGGACCATGATGTCCCTGATGCTTGCGCTTGCTCCAGGATTGGCCGGCGCACAAGCCACGGACCCAGGCGACGACAAAACGGTTATCTTTGCTAAGGACGATCCCGAGATGGCGGTAGCGACTGCGAAGGCGCTTGCCAGCTTGGATGAGTTCCTGGCCCTGGCCGAAGCGCCGCCCTCAGGCACGGACAGGTTCAAATTGAAGGTCGAGGTGCTAGATGGGAATGTCAGCGAGCACTTCTGGGTCATCCCGTTCCGGCGCACGGAAACCGGCTTCGTCGGCATATTGGCAAACCAGCCGGAAGCAGTGCGCAATGTCGTCCTCGGCCAGAACATAGAATTCACCAGGGACGATGTTTCCGACTGGGGATACAGACGCGACGGGCGGCAAGTCGGCAGCTTCACCGTCTGCGTGATGTTCAAGAGAATGTCGCAGGAAGAAGCGGACTATTTGCGCGACAAATCCGGTTACGATTGTTGATCGTATGCCCGGCCGGACTAGCTTGCCTCGTCCCTCCCGCCGATCTTGCGCACAAGTGCCGCCGTAGCCAGCATCGCGCCCATGTCGGCGATCATCGGCGCGACATGTGTGGTATAGTCGAGCGGCACCGAAATATCCGGCAGCTCGAAAAAGTTCTTCGTCTGGGGCAGCAGCAGGAAACCATCGCTGCCGTTGAGCGCGACGCGGGCCGGGTCGTCCGGCCAGGTTTCGCCAAGCCATTTCAGCGCCTGCGCCAGCCGGCCGCTCACCAGTGGCTGTGCCGCCCCGACATTGTCGGTGCGGAACTCGTAGGCAGCGTCGAGCGCCGCGTCGCCGCTGGACAGCTCTTGCAGCTTGCTGGCGAACATGCCGCGAAAGAAGCTGATCACCGCGTTGGTCCGCCGCGTCGCCACCAGTATGCCGGGGAACGGCGCGATGGTCTCGAAAGCGACGATGACGCCTTGAAAGGCTGTCGACGAGCCCTTGCCCGACCCTTCCCGCAGATGCGCCTCGTAGAGCTCGAACGGAAACCCCTCATAGCGGCCCGCGACGATGTCGTCGAACGCCTGCCGGTTGAACGGACCGACCGCCGTGCGCGGCAGCCGGTCGAAGGAATTCGGCGTCACGCCGTGCTGGTAGCGCATGTCCGCAATGAAGCCGAAGATGATCGGCAGCAGCGTCTCGCGGAACGATTGCTGCAGCCGCGTCACCGGTTTCCTGGCCTGGAAATAGAGCAGGATCGAAGCCGCGAAGCCGATGACATAGAGAAACACGTGCGGCGTCGAGACCCATTGCTCGTTGGGGTCGGCGACCTTGTTGAACAGCCAGGCGACCAGCACCACGGCCACCAGCACCAGGCCGACGAACAGCGGCACCCAGCGCACCTGCCGAACCGCCGAGGCCCTGGCCGCTTCATAGGCCTCGATGTCTTTCCGGATGCTGGCGATGTCAGCCTCACCAGGCATGAAATCCGCTGTTTCCACCGCTACCCTCGCAAGCCTGCCTCTGCCGTCGCATGATAGTCGGTTTTGCAAGGGCCGCCAGACGGTTAAGCGGTGACGCCCTCTTCGCTTGAAGAGGAAGGAAAGACCGCCCTCAACCGAGCTTCGACCTTGCCGCGCATTCGCCTCTCCATCCCTTCCACCAACAGCAGCCGCTCGTGGTCGCCGGCGCGCAGGCGCATGAAGGGATGCAGCCGGTAAGACGCAATGGCGCCCCGGGAGCCGGCATCGACACTGACATCCACGACAAATATTCCGCCGATGCGGCCGGGCCATGGCTGGCGGGCAAAGGCGGTGCCGAGGAAATCGCCGAGCCCGTAAGCGACGATCGTCCTGTCGATCTTTTCCACTGGTTGCACGACATGGGCGTGATGGCCGGCGATCAGCCCGACGCCCTGTCCGACCAGCCGCCTGGCCAGCACCCGCGTCTCGGCGCGCGGAAAATGCCGGAACTCCCAGTCCCAATGCGGCACGGCGCAAAGAAGATCGACACCATCGCGTGACCAACGCGCCGGATCACTGTCCATTGATACGCGCCCCGTGAACACGCTTTCATCGGCGTTGCGCCACAGCGTGAAGGCGGCAAAGCCGATATCAAGCGGTCCGACCTGGACAGGCACCACCGGACCGTTGGCAACGAGGCCCACCGTGCGGATGCCGAGCCGCTGCAGCGCCGCGACCGTCTCGTCGAAACCGGCGACGCCCTGGTCGAGCACATGGTTGTTGGCCAGCGACAGCACGAGCTTTTCGCGCGAAATACCCGCCACCGCCAGCGCCTCGGCCAGGAACCGCTCGCTCATCGCGTGATGCGTGCCGAGCCTCGTGCCCAGCGCCGCATTTGCTCTGTCCACAACAGGGCTTTCACAATTGCCGATCACCAGATCGGCAGCGCCGAGAAGTGCCTTGATCTCCGGATCGCAGCCCGGCGCACTGCGATTGGCCACAGCCGAGATGTCACCGACGAAGGCAAGTCGCACCGCCTGCCTTGGCGACGGATCCATCAGCGTTCCCGCCATCGGCGCAAAGTCTCGTGCGTCGCCGGCCAGCGACGGCTTCAGGAAACGCGGCAGCCAGGACAGCTTGTAGGAAAGCGGATAGTTCGACACGCGGCGCCCAATTGTTTGCCCTGTGTAGACCGTCCGCGGGGCGGGTTGAAGCGCGGCGCTGCAAATGGTGTATGTTTGCTCTGCGCGACGAATATTGGGGGAAGAGATGACACGACTGGCAGGCCTGCTGACATCCGCTTTCATGCTGATCGTGCCGCTGTCTTCCGCCTCGGCGGCAATGCCCGAAGCGGCAACCACCTTGTTCGAGGCAAAGACCGTGGCTGCGCGCGACACCGCTCTCTCGACGCTGGAGGCCGCCGCGCCAAAAGACCCGGCATCAGCCTATGCGGCCGGGGCCGGCGAGTTCTTCACCGCGCTGGAGATACTGGCCAGCGGCCTGCACCGCCATGGTTTCGAAAGCCCGCAATCCTTCATGCTGCCGCTGATGCGGCTGCCGGTGCCGGACAACGCCAACCCCGAGCCGCTGACCTATGAGCAATTCCGCGCCATCCTGGTCGCTTTCCGCGACCGGCTCGAAAAATCCGCCGCCACGTTTGCGTCGGTGCCGGCAGACGCCGATATCGGCATGGTCATCGACCTCACCCATACCGGCATCGACCTCAACGAGGACGGCACCATCGCGCCTGATGAAAGCATGGCGGCGATCATCGCCTCGTTGTCACGCGGCGGCATCTCGT
>NZ_RZQG01000606.1:0-3683 GCF_003998635.1 Mesorhizobium sp. M7D.F.Ca.US.004.03.1.1 | reverse complement strand
GGGATGAAAACCGTCTGTCCCACCGCATGATCCTTTCGGCCGGAAGCTGTTTCCCCGCAAGGTGTCGGTTCTTGGCGTCCGGCGATGTCGGGGCAAAGTTTTGAACAATCAGGGCAAGCCGACCCCTCCCGGGTCGCTCACCGCGTCAGAGCTTTCTGCGCGAGCGTGCTTTGGCCAATAGGCAGAGCATGTCGAAAGCCAGGGTCGCCGCCACCCTACCCGTGCGCCCACCTTCATCATAAAGCGGCGAGACTTCCGGGAGATCCGCGCCAATGAGGTCGACGCCCATCAAGCCTTCGAGCAGCGTTTCCACCTCGCGGACGGTGAATCCGCCCGGCTCGACGGCTCCGGTGCCGGGGGCATAGCTCGGATCGAGCGAATCGATGTCAAGCGTCAGGTAGGCTGGTTCTTCACTAATGATGGAGCGGATCTCCCGCACGGCGTCAGCAGGGCCGCGCTCGTCAATCTCCTTCATTGAGATCATACGGATGCCGGCTGCCTTTGCCCAATCATGGTCGTCGGTGTCAAACAGCGTTTCTCGTATGCCTACCTGGACGAAGCGCTTCGGATCGATCAGACCTTCTTCGACAGCGCGTCGAAACGGTGTTCCGTTGCAGTAACGCTCACCTTGGATGGCATCAAGCGTGTCCGAATGCGCGTCGATATGGATTAGACCCACCGGAGCATCACGGACAATACCGCGCAGAATCGGCAGCGAGATCGTGTGGTCGCCACCAATCGTTAGAGGCACGATATCCAGATCCTTTATCTTTCTGAAATGCGCTTCGATCAGCGACAGGCTGTCTCCAATGCTGAAGGAGCGCACTGGCGCATCGCCGACGTCGGCCACCTTGCAAAGATCGAAGGGCGAGAAGCCAAAGGTCTGGTGAATCCTGCGCACGTGCCGCGACTGCTCGCGTACACAGGATGGCCCGAACCGGGACCCGATGCGAAAGGCCGTGCCCAAATCGAAGGGCACACCGGAAATCGCGATGTCCAAACCTTGCGAAACCGGTATATGCGCCGAACGCATAAATGTTGCAATGTTCGCGAAACGCGGAACCACTGTAACGTCGACCTGAGCCAGACTGTCGGTCATTCAACTCCCCTGTACTTGTTATCATCCATTGGAAAATTCGACGCAGGCATCGCCAAAACTTCTATTTCTAAGCTTTGTTGAGACGCGCCATGACAGCGTCGAGACCTTCATGCAGAGCACTGCGGCCGCCATGCTCAGAAAAAACTCTAAACAGCTGCTCGTTGATCCCGCCTTTGGTGGAAAACTCGTGCCGAAGATCCGGAAAGTCCGCGCCGCTGTTGAGCGCAGCGTGGGAAAGGCCCGCAAACAAGCTGTTGAGATAGTGTTTGGCGGCAGAGCCTTCGAGCCCTTCTTTCAACAGCCAGTCCGACGCTGTCTCAAGCAGGCCAAAATAGAGGCCCATCATGGCACTGGCGGCAAAAAACACCTTTAGCGAGCGCTGATCTTCGATGCCGAGAGTGCTGCCCACACGATCGAATAAGGCAATGGCGGCATTGTCGGGCGGACAAATGACCGTAAAGCCAAGACGGGCGGCCACAAAAGGCAGTGGAATGGCCTGCACGATGTCGACTTTTTCCGATATCCATGTCTGCAGCGTATCAGCGCCGATGCCTGCAACCAGGGAAACGAGCTTTTGACCGTTTCGAAACCGCAGCGCACGAACGACCTCCTCTGCCACCTGTGGGCGCACCGCCAGCAGTGTGATATCGCTCTCGTCGACGATCTGTTGGTTGTCATGGGCGACAGACACGCCTTTGAAGGCGGCGGCCAATCGCTTGGCGTTTTGGGCGTTGCGGGGCGACACCAGGATAGCCGGGGCCGGCGCCTCGCCTGCGTGGAGCCCCTCGACAATGGCGACTGTAATCGACCCTGTCCCTACAAAACCGAGTTTGCTCAATTTCTGCTCCGCATTCCTAATCAGGTTCAAAGCAAGCCTAATTGCATAAAATATACAATTGTCATATGAATGCAACAGAATTGCAGGCGAAAGCGTTTGTAGACGACGCGATCCCCACTCGCGCCCCCCCCCGAGACAGCCGGTTCGTCCTATTGCGCTGCCTGGCGGCGCTCCGAGATCACACGGATAAGGTCGGTTGATGCATCCATAATGTGTGCATCGAGCGCGGCCACTGCCCGCCGCACATCCCTGGCGCGGCACAAATTTACAATATTGCGATGTTCTTCTTGCGCCTTCTGCCAACCCGAAGTCAGCGTGATCTGCATGCGCAAATAGCGGTCAATATTTTTATGAATACGATGAAGCATCGCCATCGTTTGACTGTATTTCGCCGGCGCGTAAAGCGTTTCGTGAAAACGCCAGTTCAATTCGCCCCAATGCGCCACCTCACCTGTAAGCATCTCATTGGCAAAGACTTCTGCTTTGTCAAGATCACTATCCGTCATAGTCGGGATTGCGAGAGACAAAAGCCAGGTTTCCAGGCAGGCGCGCAGGGCAAACAACTCTCGAATTTCTTCCAAGGACAGTGCAGAAACCACACCGCCGCGATGTGAAGAGATTGTTACAAGCCCCTCTGCCTCAAGTTGGCGCAAAGCCTCACGTATCGGAATTCGACTGACGCCGAGATCTCTTCCAAGGTGCTCCTGCAAGAGCTGCTCCCCTTCGGCTAGTTCGCCCGATATTATGCGACGCCGCAACTCGTCGGAGACCAGATCAACTGTGGTCTGGCGCTTGATGCCGCCGGGTCGATGGCCCTTGCCGTTGTGCATTCCGCCTATGCCTTCCGCAGATCTAACGGCCACTCCGGCCGGCCCCAAACCTAGTGACATTGCATAATTTAGGCAAGACCCGAGCGAATTTTGCCGGATTTCGGCCGCGAAAACAGCGGCTTCGCAAAAGGATTTGACCGGATCGCATATTTTATGCAATGTTGATTTTCGTTGCTTGTCGCTGGAGTTCGCTTGCCGTGAGCCGTTCGACGTATTTCTGTGTTGATGCGCACACCTGCGGGAATCCTGTGCGCGTGGTCGTTGGCGGCGGTCCGGTTCTTCCTGCAACCGCACCTATGGCTGAGAAGCGCCAGATCTTCATCAAACAACACGACGAGGTAAGGCGCTCCTTGATGTTCGAGCCGCGCGGCCACGACGTCATGTCCGGCACGATCCTCTATCCGCCGTCCACGTCAGATTTCGATATCGGTGTGTTGTTCATCGAGGTCAGTGGCTGCCTGCCCATGTGTGGCCATGGCACCATCGGCACCGTTACGGTGGCCATCGAGGAAGGGTTGGTCACGCCAAAGGTCCCCGGAACGCTGGTAATTGAGGCGCCGGCCGGCCGTATATCGGTCGACTACGTCCTTTCAGGCGGGAAAGTCGATCACGTTCGACTGTTCAATGTTGCAAGCTATCTCCATGCCTCCGACGTGCAGATCGATGTGCCTGGTCTCGGCGAAATCCGGCTCGACATATCCTATGGCGGAAATTTCTACGCCATTATCGAGCCGCAGCCTAACTGGCCCGGGCTCGACGGGATGAAGGCGTCGGAGATCCTTCAGCTGAGCCCAATCGTTCGCGCGCTGGCACAGGGCGCCGTTGCACCCGTCCACGCGGAAGATCCACGCATCTCTGGTGTTACACATGTCATGTGGTGCGATGCGCCCAAGCACCGTCAGGCCCACGCCCGCAA
>NZ_RZQG01000605.1:0-3708 GCF_003998635.1 Mesorhizobium sp. M7D.F.Ca.US.004.03.1.1 | reverse complement strand
CTGGTCCAGCGGGGTGGATAGTTTGAAATTAACCTCGGTTTGCCGGAAGGCCGTGCTGGCAAGGAGAGGTAGGCAAAGAAGATTAGGTCAAGTCGTCCGGCCGCCTCAGCCATGGCATCCCGGAAATCTGCCTCATCGATACTCTGTGACAGTCTTTCAAGGAATGTCTCGAAAACAAGTGGCATGTGCCTCGTCATCGTCGCGCTCGATTCTTCCTCTTTCTGCACGCCTTCCGGCTGCGTCGTGTATGTCCCGACAAACGTGATTGAATTCGCGGGCGTCGCTGGGCTGACCGGGCTCCAGAATGCTGCCACACTTTCGATCTTCGTCGGTCATCCCAATCATGCTGGGCTCACCCGATGGGCGTCTGGCAGACGCCTCATGATCTCAACAGCTCAATCAGAGAATCTCCATGCATTAAATCATGACCGCCCCTGCACCGACCAAATCAGGAGAAATCATCCTGCGCTGACCAAAAGCCATCATTGACCCCAGCTTTTGCAGGAATTTGGGTCGGCATTAGCATAACAATTCGGATAGCCGCTCATCCCCCACCCGGGGCGCCGTGATCCGCAAAGAAGTGTTGCGATGCTTTCTTTTCTTTGATAGGCAAATCGTCTCAACAATATTAAAATGCCTTTCCTTGTGAACGGGGTGGCGTGTGAGTATCGTCCTTCTATATACCTGACGTGATAAAATTCACCGCAATGATTATGGCCCGCTGCAATGATGTAAAGGGCACGTCTAAGCTCAATCTGCATCGGAACGTGCAGATGACCTTTACCAGACCCTCGATCCCGCACGGGCCATAATGATACTGATTACGTGGGTCAAAAAGGGCGCCCTGCCGGCGGGGAGGTACACCCGCAGGGCGCGCCGCACAGAGGTCCTGGTCGTTGGGCAACAGGACAGCGGCGGCAGAACTGATTCGGTTACAAATCGTGACTGAAATAGCCCGGAGCATGCTCAAGATCAGATATCTGGAATTCAACAGTTTTGGGTCTGCTCGGCGCAGTAGCGCGCAGGGACATGCCTGCCTCCGGACTCGCTCCTTCGCGATCGCAAAATCATACGGCACCCTCGGCCTTCAGCGCGCGATAGGTGGTATCGACCGACTTTACCGTCGCGTCGACAATGATGTCGATCTCTTTTCGGGTAATGATCAGGGGGGGGGCATAACCGAGGATGTCGCCATGCGGCATGGCCCGTCCGATGACACCATTCTCAAACAGAGCAGCTGCAGTGCGCACCCCGACCTGAAGGTCGGGTTCGAATGGTATCCTTTGTTTTGGGTCCCGCATCATCTCTACGGCCGACAGGATACCCACTCCGCGAACTTCACCAACGATGGGATGTCCCGCCAGCTCGGCCTTCATCCGGTCTTGCCAATACGGTCCAACATCGCGGACATGCTCCAGAATATTTTTTTCTTTAAGCAGTCGAATATTGGCGAGCGCGGCTGCGGCACAAAGCGTGTGCCCCGAATATGTCCAGCCGTGGCCGAGTGCGCCGTGCTTCTCAGTTCCTTGTTCCAAAACCGACCAGACACGGTCGCCAATGATTGACCCGGAGATGGGGAGGTAGGCGGAACTCAAACCCTTTGCGATGGTCACGAAATCCGGACGCATGTTATACAGGTGGGAACCGAACTTCTCGCCGGTTCGCGCGAAGCCACAGACCACTTCATCCGCGATTAGAAGGATATCGTATTTGTCGAGCACCGCTTGAATGGACGTCCAGTACCCTTTGGGGGGCGGCACAATACCTCCTGTCCCAAGTACCGGCTCTCCGATAAAAGCTGCAACCGTTTCCGGTCCTTCGGCCAGGATCAAGGCTTCAAGCTCATCGGCACAGCGCCGGGAGAACGCTTCCTCGCTCTCCTCGACACGCGCCTGGCGGTAATAGTGCGGCGTGGTTGTATGGCGCACCAAATCCAGAGGCAGGTCGAAGAAATTGTGAAAGAAGGGAAGGCCAGTTAGGCTACCCGTGACCAATCCAGACCCGTGATAGCCGCGATTTCGCGAGATGATCTTTTTCTTTTCGGGCCGGCCAAGAATGTTATTATAGTACCAGACCAGCTTGATGTTGGTTTCGTTGGCATCGGAACCGGAGAGGCCGAAATAGACCCTTCGCATGTTCTGACCGAAATACTCGACCACGGCCTCTGCCAACAGGGCGACCGGCTCCGTACCTTGGCTGGCATAGACGTGCGCGAACGGCAATTCGTGTGCTTGCCTGGCAATGGCCTCGGCGATCTCCGTGCATCCATATCCCATGTTGACGCAGTAGAGTCCTCCGAAACCGTCGAGGCTCCTTCGGCCTTCGGTGTCCCAGATATAGACGCCTTCCGCACCGGCCATAATCCTATTTGGCGTTTCGCCTCGGCTGTGCTTGGCCAGATGCGTAGAAGGATGGAAGACGAAGCTTCTATCCTTCTCCCGGAGTTGCTCGGTTCCCAGATTGCTCAAGCGCATGTCCCTCTCCTCGCGATAAATTGGCGGAGGGCACTCGGCCAGCCACCTGTTTAGCAAATAGCATACCGGAAACGTCCCTTGAGTTTCTCGGGAATGCAGGTTATTCGCCGTGAAATTCGCGGGATCGGCCCGAATTGCCGTGAAAACTAAGGCGTCACCTTCGCCTTAGCCGAGGGTCGGGGGCGCGTCCTGCAAACACGAACAGCTTACGACGCGCATGCGCCCAGCATAGTGCCCGATTAGCGGGCGATATTGACGGATGAATAGCGCTCGGGACGCTGTTCCCGCCGGCCGCGCGAGGCACGATAGAGCGCCGGCGGCCATGTTCCGCCGAACTGCCGGTCATCCCTTACATTCTGACGGTCCGGATCGGTCTTGCCCTTCCCAAGGGTGGTAATGAGGTGATCAGGGGCAAAGCACATTCGCCTCGATCAGCAGGCAGCGGGTTCCGTGCCGCGGCACAGGCTCCAACCTGGTTGGCCAGCGCTGAGAGGCTGAGGTCGTGCCCTCGCGCATATTGATAGCTTTGGCGGTGCGGCGGCTGGTGCTCGGCAGACTTCTCGAAGGAGCATAGCCAGAAGGTTCGGCCCGGCAAAGACGCGCGGCGAGAGCTCCTTGCCATTGACATCTTGATTCGCAGCCGACCAGCGCCGCCAAGTTCTATCGTCAGCGTGTTGCCTTTCTTGCGATCGCAAATTCGTGGTTGCTGCGCAGGGCGAGCCGAGCTGCGGCTCGCAGGAGGGGGCGAGCCGACAGAATTGCGCGGCCTGAAAAGCTGCCTCCATCAATGCTGGCCGCTCGTGCAGTCTCGAAACGCTGGATCAAGCCTCAAACATCGAACAGCCGCTCCTTTTCCTCGCGAAACCAGCGCCCTCGCGCGACATGATCTTGTCTGACGATCCGACGCTTCGAGCGGGGCTCCTCTAATAGGTTGCACATGACCTGCAGCTTTCAGCCAAACTCAGCAAATCGGACGTCGTGCTCTTCTTATCATCGCTCGGCAAGCTCGGAACACGCTGGCGGACGTTGCTAAGGCTAGTCGCCGCCAGCGGATGGCGAGGATGTTTGGGCGGCTAAGTGCTTTTAGGTGGCGATTATAAGCCGAGATCGCGATAGGTGCTTTCGCCATAGCTCCTGGCGCCATCGCCACGCTGAGCGTTTGAAAGCCGATGAAATTCGCTCGGCCAATTGGCTAGCGCGTGCTTGATGGCCTTCATCTTGAACGGCACGTGCA
>NZ_RZQG01000604.1:0-3713 GCF_003998635.1 Mesorhizobium sp. M7D.F.Ca.US.004.03.1.1 | reverse complement strand
TGGTTGGACGATTCGAGCGCGGCGACCAGCTTCTGATAGGCATAGAGGCTGGAGGCCGGTCGCAGATGCACCTTGTGCACGGCCTCGCCTGCGGGGTCGAAGAACTGCAAGCTGCGGCGGATCTCGTCGCCATCGCGCTTTTCCACGGCAAAGCCGTGTGCCCACACCTTCGGGAAGATGCGCAAATCGATGTTTTCGCCAAGCACCATGGCATTGTGGTTACCGGTGACAACCTTGTCATAGACACCGATCTTTTCGTGCACCGCGCTTTCATTGCGGGTCAGCGCCATGACCTCGCCGACGGCTTCGAGGCCGGTCAAAAGATCGTTGACGCGCGGCTCGATACGGACGACGCCGTCGCCGCTATGCGCGGCGACCAGCTCGGCCTCCGAAATGCCGAGCTGGGCAGCCAGATCACGCTCGCGCGTCTTCGGATTGTCTGTCCGTGCCCGCCGGATTTCCTGCGGGGCGGGTTTTACGCGCTGGTCCATGTCTCGTCCCTGTTGCCTTGTCTTACTTGTTGAGAATGAGCTTGCCCTGGCGGGTGATCTTCAGCCGGTAGAGCGCGCCATGATGCTCGATGCCGATCTCGTGCTCGCCCTGGAACAGGGTGTTGCTGGACAGGGTCCGCACCGCCAGCGGAACCCGGTCGAAACGGACGGAGGCATCGTCGGAACGGCGGACGCGATAGCGAAAATCGTTGGGATTGTGGGTGTTCATCTGGATCGATCCCTTTCCTGTGCCGGGCGTCTGGCTAGGCGTTGCGTAATCCGATTCATTTCTTGACTTGAATAATCATGTTTACTAGTCAGTGCAATACCGGATTAAATGAGTCAACATTTAAGACGCCGGACACGATCAAAACTGCCAGCCAGCCCCGGGCCAGCCAGCATGAAACCTGGACTTTGGAGTTGGGGCATGGGGTTGATGACTTGGGAATGGCGCGGCCGGTCGGCAGCGAAGGGCATGGCGGCTTTGCTGGCAAGCGTGGCGGCGATCGCCTTGTCGGCGCAACTGGCCAACGCTCAGCAGGCGGCGCAGCCGGCAGATCAAACGAAGAAGGCTGACGAGGAAAAGCCCGCCCCTGCGGGCGCAACGCTGCTCGACAAGATCCTCGTCATCAGCCGCACCGGCGAGACGGCGATCGAATCGCTGGCGTCGGCCAGCCATGTCGATCAGGAACAGCTCGACCGCCGCATGGCGACGACGCCGAACGAGATGCTGCTCGGCGTGCCCGGTGTCGCTGCCCAGGCCGACGCCAGGCGCGTCAGCACCAGCATCAACATCCGCGGCTTGCAGGATTTCGGCCGCGTCGCGGTCATCGTCGACGGCGCCCGTCAGAATTTCCAGCGCTCCGACCACGGCACCCAGTCGACCTTCTACATCGACCCCGAGCTTGTCAAATCCGTCGACGTGATCCGCGGTCCTGTCGCCAACACCTACGGCTCAGGCGCTATCGGCGGCGTCGTCTTCTTCGACACCAAGGACGCCGAGGATTTCCTCAAGCCGGACGAGACATGGGCCGGCTCCGTCACGGGACGCTATGAGAGCAACGGCAAGGGCTGGACATCAAGCGCATCCGGCGCCTATCGCTTCAATGAGAACTGGGACGCGCTGGGCAACATCGTCTATCGCAACTATGACGACTACAAGGATGGCGGCGGCGACACAGTCAAGGGCACCGGCTTCGACGTGCTCAGCGGCCTGCTCAAGACAACCATCCGCCCGACCGACAACAGCGAACTGAAGCTCGGCTGGGTCGGTTCAAGCGACGGCTGGAACGAGATCAGCGGCGGCGTGCCGGTCAATGACGTCGACCTGAAGTCGAACACCTTCACGGCCCGCTACAACATCACCGATGAGGACAAGAGCTGGCTCGATCTCCATATCAACACCTCTTACAACAAGACCAATCTCGATCTGACCAGCCTCGTCCCTCTCAACCGGTTTGATCCAACCACCGGCCTTCCCATCGTGCTGCCGCAAGGCTCGACGTCGACCTTAGACATCGGCACGACCAGCATCGACATCTGGAACACGTCCCGATTCGAGACCGGCAATGTCGCACACGAACTGACCTATGGCGGCGACTGGGCCGGCGATAACGTCAAGACTGGCGGCACGGCAGGCGGCGACAGTTTCTACACGCCGTCGGGCAAGCGCAACGTTTCTGGCGCCTATGTCCAGGACAAGCTCACCTGGGAGTGGCTCGAAGTCATCGCCGGGCTGCGTTACGACAATTACAGCCTGAAGGACGATTCACGCGAGACATCCAGTGACAGGGTGTCGCCTCGTATCACCGTCGGTGTTTCGCCGTTCGAATCGGCTGGCCTCGCAGGCCTTCAGTTCTACGGCACCTATGCCGAGGGCTATCGCTCGCCGTCGATTACCGAAACGCTGATCAGCGGCAATCACCCGGCAGGCGTCAGCTTCCCGTTCCTGCCCAATCCCAATCTGCGGCCTGAGACCGGCAAGACGACCGAATTCGGCGTCAACTACAAGCAAAATGATATCTTGGAGGCTGGCGACGCGTTCCGTCTCAAGGCGGCGTATTTCAACAACGATGTCGACGACTATATCGAAGGCGTGACGCTGTCCGCGTTCGACCCGACCAGCGGCTGCCCGTTCGGCCCCGGCATCCCGATCTGCTTCCAGTATCAGAATTTCGCCAAGGCCAAGATCAACGGCTTCGAAATGGAAGGCGTTTACGACGCGGCATGGGGCTATGCCGGACTTTCGGCATCCATCGTCAATGGTCATACCATATCGTATGAAGGCGACCGCGCAGATCTCGCCACGATTCCCTCCTCCCAGGTCACGGCGCAGCTCGGCTTGCGCTTCCTCGAGGATAAACTGACTGTCGGCGGCGAAGTGCAGTACAACGGCAAGCCGAAGGGCAATGCGGTGGCCAAAGACTACACGCTGGTCAATGCCTTCGCGAGCTATCAGGCGACCGATAATCTCAAGGTCGATTTCCGCGCCGACAATCTGTTCGATGTCAAATACGCCAACCCGCTCAACGGCAGCACGACAGCTGCGGTCTATGAGCCGGGCATAACGCTCAAGCTGGCGGCAACGATGCGATTTGGAGGCTGATGACAATGACGAGCTTGACGACATCCCTTCGTCAACTGACCTCGACGCTGGCGATGTCGCTTGCGATGGTTCCGGCATGGGCACAAGAGTCCGCGCCAGTCCCCGCACTCAGCCTCGAACTCAACGGCGCGCAGCCTTCCGACAAGGGCTGCCGCCTGACGTTCGTGGTCAACAACAATCTCGGCGCCGACCTGTCCAAGGCGGCGTTCGAGATCGCCCTGTTCAACGAGGCTGGCGTCGTCGACCGGCTGACCGTGCTCGATTTCAAGGAATTACCAGCCGGCAAGACCAAGGTGACGCGTTTCGATCTGGCCGGCACCGAATGTTCGAAAGTCAGCCGCGTGCTGATCAACAGCGCGACCGAATGCACCGGTACCGGCGTCGAACCGAATGCCTGCATGCGCAAGCTGAAGACGGACACCAGGACCGATATCGCTTTCGGCGTCTGAGGTGGGACTGCATCCCGCATTCCTGCAAAACACCGTGGCGTGGCCAATTGCCGGCCACCGTCGACTGCCGCTGCCAGCGAACGATCTTGATTTGACAATTCTGCTCTTGTCGCTGCAGGTCTCGTGGCGAGACATGCATCATATCAGCCCCCTCCCTAACGCCGGCAC
>NZ_RZQG01000603.1:0-3729 GCF_003998635.1 Mesorhizobium sp. M7D.F.Ca.US.004.03.1.1 | reverse complement strand
CTCGACCACTCCGCCGGCGAAGAACCGCGCCCAGCGCTTCTGGAGCGCCGGCGGAGTGGTCGAGGCGACACGCGGAAACGTATAGAAGAGATTGAGCGTGCCGTTGGCGCTCCGCAGGCGGCAGACGCCATTGTCCTGGCCGGCGTCAAGGTTCCAATCCACGGTGTAGCCGGTCTGTGCGATGGCGTGCGTCATGAAGCCGTGCTTCGGCCCTTTGCGGTCCATCGCCCCCATCAGCGCGAGACCCGTGGTCCCGGTGATATCATAGGTCCGCGTCCTGACCACCACCCTGGTGCCGGCCGAGGCCATCGGAGCGGAACCGAACAGCGCGCCGATCACCAAAAGGCATGCCAGAACCGCCAAGCGCATTGGCCATCTCCCTGTCGTCAGGAGATGGAACCATAAGCGCGCGGCAGTTTCAACAGTCCTAATATTTCACAGGCCCGGAAGACCCAAACCATCGCCGGCATTTGTGCTTGCGGCGGCCAAGCCTGTCCGGTCGGCGCGTGGCTTACATGCCCTGGTAGACCGGGCCTTCGCCGCCTTGCGGAGGCACCCAGTTGATGTTCTGGTTCGGATCCTTGATGTCGCATGTCTTGCAGTGGACGCAGTTCTGCGCGTTGATGACGAAGCGCACGTCCTTGGCTGCGGGATCGGCGGCGGCATTGCCGTCCTTGTCGACCCATTCATAAACGCCGGCCGGACAGTAGCGCGTCGAGGGCCCCGCAAAGACATCGTGCTCGGAACGTTTCTGCAGCTCCATGTCGCCGACAAGCAGATGAACCGGCTCGTTTTCCTCGTGGTTGGTGTTGGACAGGAACACCGAGGACAGCCGGTCGAAGGTCAGGACGCCATCGGGCTTCGGATAGGCGATCTTCTTGTGCTGGGCGGCAGGCTCGAGCGTGGCATAGTCGGCCTTGCCATGCTTCAGCGTGCCGAAGGGCGAGATCCCGAACAACGTGTTCAGCCACATGTCGAGGCCGCCGAGACCGACACCGATGATGGTGCCGAAGCGCGACCATAGCGGCTTGACGTTGCGCACCCTCTTCAGATCCTTGCCGATGTCGGTCGCCCGCCAGGCTGCCTCATAGGAGGAAAGTTCGTCATTGGCACGACCGGCACCGATCGCCTCGGCGACGTGCTCGGCCGCCAGCATGCCGGACAGCACGGCATTGTGCGACCCCTTAATGCGCGGCACGTTGACGAACCCGGCCGCACAGCCCATCAGCGCGCCACCGGGGAAGGACAGTTTCGGCACCGACTGCCAGCCGCCTTCGGTGATGGCGCGCGCGCCGTAGCCCAGCCGCTTGGCGCCTTCGAAGGTACCGCGGATTGCCGGATGGGTCTTGAAGCGCTGGAATTCCTCGAACGGCGACAGCCAGGGATTCTTGTAGTTGAGATGGAGGACGAAACCGACCGCCACCTGATTGTCCTCGAGGTGGTAGAGGAACGAGCCGCCGCCGGTCTTCAGGTCGAGTGGCCAGCCGAAGGAATGCTGGACAAGGCCCGGCCGGTGGTTCTCCGGCTTGACCTGCCAGAGTTCCTTGAGGCCGATGCCGTATTTGCCCGGTTCGCGGCCATCGGAAAGCTTGTATTTGGCGATCAATTGCTTGGCGAGCGAGCCCCGCGCGCCCTCGCCGATCAGCACATACTTGCCCATCAGTGCCATGCCGGGTGCGAAACCCGGGCCGTGCGTGCCGTCCTTCTCGACGCCCATGTCGCCGGTGACGACGCCGGTGACGGCGCCTTCTTCATTGTAAAGCAGGCCGGACGCAGCAAAGCCTGGATAGATCTCGACGCCGAGCGCCTCGGCCTTGGTCGCCAGCCAGCGGCAGACATTGCCGAGCGAGACGATGTAATTGCCGTGATTGTTCATCAGCGGCGGCATCAGGATGTTGGGCAGACGGAACGAGCCTGCAGGGCCAAGAACGAGAAAATGGTCTGCCGTAACCGGCGTCTTGAAAGGATGGCCCTCCTCATCACGCCAGCCCGGCAAGAGCCGGTCGATGCCGATCGGATCGACGACGGCGCCGGAGAGGATATGGGCGCCGACTTCGCCGCCCTTTTCCAGGACGACAACCGAGAGCTCGGGATTGACCTGCTTGAGGCGGATGGCGGCGGCGAGGCCGGCCGGGCCGGCGCCGACGATAACCACGTCGAATTCCATGCTTTCGCGTTCGATGTCGCTCATCAACCCCTCCGCACTGGCTTATCCCATTCGGGTATCTTGCTGGCTCCTGCGCTGCATAGCGCATCAATTGGCGACAGGAAACCGGCGGATACGTGACAATGCGGTTTTGGCCAAAAAGTCGCGCATCGCGAGGCTGGGCGCGTGCTTTTCGTCCGGCATTGCCCTGGGCGCTTGCGTTTTTAATTGTTCGACGGCTTGCTTATCGGCCATACTTCACGCCATGCGCATTCCTGGGCCAGCCGGCTTTTCATCGACGCGCTTTGTTTTCCCGCCCGGCCGGACCCGCCGGGCGCTCCTTTTGGCCCTTCTGATGTTGGCACCGGGTCACGCCGCCGCGGACGAGGTGAAAGTCTGGGCGACGGGCGCCTACTCCTTCTCCGATGAGCTTGGCGGCTTCCACATCACCGGCGCTTCGGGCATCGGCACGAAGGATGATCCGCTGGTGATCACCGAAGAGTTGAATTCGTCAACGCCGGTCACGCTGACCATCCGCACGACAAAGCCGATCCAGGCTTTCGGCTCGGCCGGCGAATTCGCCAACGGTATCATGTATATGCGCATCGACGTGCTCAACAACAGTGGCCAGGCCTGGATCGAGTTCCAGTTCGAGCTGCAGGAGATCCTGAACCAGCCGAGCGTGTTCGGCGACGGGCTTTCGTTCGACCAGCGCAACAAGACACCTGACAACATCTGGTCGAGCAATTTTGCCGATTTCGATCGTGATTTCGAACCTTATGACCGGCTGCTGTTCAGGAACGGCAAGGTCGACCCGCTGAAAACCGCCAGGTTCGAATTCCTGATGACCGACTACACGCCGCGCTGGACTTTCTATCTGGTGCAGGATCCGCGCATACCGACGGGGTAGAGCAAGCGGCCAGCCTTGCAAATTGCCGCCACGCGGACGAATGTGCCGGCATGACTGCCGCTTTCCCAAACAACAGACCCGATATCGCCGACCTGCTGGCCTTTTATGCCAGCGTGGGCGTCGACGAGGCGCTTGAAGATCGGCCGGTGAACCGATTCGCCGAGGTTGCGCCAAAGCCTATGGAGCGCGCGCCGACGGTGGCGTCTTCGGGCGACACCGCCGCACCGCAGCGTTCGACGAACATCTCTCGCGCCGAAGCCGGAGACAGAGCAAATGCGCCACCGGTTGCGCGGCCGCCATCTGCGACGACTGCGGTTCCCGACGAAGCGCAAGCAGCACTTGCCCGCCAGTTGGCAACGACGGCAACGACACTGGACGAGCTTCGCCAGCACATGGCGTCGTTCGACGGCTGCAATCTCAAGACCACCGCCAAGAGCCTGGTGTTCGCCGACGGCAACCCGGAAGCAGCTGTGATGCTGGTCGGCGAAGCGCCTGGCCGCGACGAGGACATCGAGGGCCTGCCCTTCGTCGGCCGCTCGGGCCGGCTGCTCGACCGCATGCTGGCAGCGATCGGGCTCGACCGCACTTCGGTCTATATCGCCAACGTCATTCCCTGGCGGCCGCCGGGCAATCGCACACCGACGCCGCACGAACCCGAGATTTGCCGGCCGTT
>NZ_RZQG01000602.1:0-3734 GCF_003998635.1 Mesorhizobium sp. M7D.F.Ca.US.004.03.1.1 | reverse complement strand
CCCATATCCGGGAATTCGACGACTTTGCGGGGAAATTCGGTGACGGTTTTCATGGCATGCTCCAGGATTGCCAGATGATGGAGCCTGCCGTACCGCGTCGTGGGCCAGCCAACGAATTCTGCTGGTCAATCCGCGTCAGTTCAGCGGAATGTCGTTATCGTCCTTGTTCGCCTGATAGACGCCGGACAGATCATCGTAGCGCGCCGAAATCGCGCCAATACGTGTTTCCAGCCGTTGCCGCTCGGCCGCGGGCAAAGCTCGCACCAACCGACGTATGGAAAAGCTCTTCCAGTAGGCGTTCTCGGCATTGTAGCCGCCGGGATCGAGAGTGAAGACCTCTTTCAGGATTTTCAGATCGTGCGGGATGGCAAAACTGTCGCGCGAATCCTCATGGCTGAACAGATAGTAGAAATTGTCGAAGCCGGTCCAGGTGATCGCCGACAGGCACAGCGAGCAGGGTTCATGCGTGGCGATGAAGATGGCGTCTTTCGTATCGACGCGCTCGGCCTTCGGCATTTCGTAGAAGCGCTTCAGGCAGTGCACCTCGCCATGCCAGAGCGGGTTTTCCATCTCGTTGTTGGTCTCGGCCAGCACCAGCGAACGGTCGTCCTTTCTCAGGATCGCCGCGCCGAACAGCTTGTTGCCATGGGCAACACCGTCGGCCGTCTTCGGCACGATGTCGTGCTCGATGACGTCGAGCAGGCGGTCGATCAGTGAAATATCGGTCATTACGGGGTCTCCTGCTGCATGTCGCACAAAAGTGCCCCCGGTTTTGGGGTAACGACACGCACAAAAAATTAAGGGAGATGGATCTCGTAGGCGTGCGAGAAATGGAACTCTTCGAGATTGGAGCCGTCGCCGCCACGGTCGACGATCAGGAAATCCTGCGCCTCGCCAAGCGGCGTCAGCACGCCATGCCAGAGATTACGGGAATAGTTGATGCCTTGTCCGGGTGCGGTGATGAAGGCATGCGGCTCGCCCGGTCCCTGCTCACCGTCATGGCAGACGACGACCAGGAACGGGCGCGGCGACAGCGGGATGAAGGCCTGGCTGCCGAAGGGGTGGCGCTCGACCATGCCTAGCCTCAGCGGCAATTCGTATGGCGTGCCGCGCACCATCGAGATCAGCACGCGGGCGTTCGGCCCGGTCGCCTCGGCGGTTGCGAGATCGTGGTAGCGCTCGGCCCTGCCGCCATTGATCGGGTAGTGGTTGTCGCCGCCCATGTCGATGACATCGCCGAATGGGGCAAAGCTCTCGCGGGTCAGCGGCCGCGCGACGATACGGGTCATGGCGCGCGCTTTGCGATGCCGGCGCCGCCGAGCTTGGCGTGCCGATTGACGTCCTTGTAGAGCAGATAGCGGAATTTGCCCGGGCCGCCGGCATAGCAGGCCTGCGGGCAGAAGGCGCGCAGCCACATATAGTCGCCAGCCTCGACCTCGACCCAGTCCTGGTTGAGGCGGTAGACCGCCTTGCCTTCCAGCACATAGAGACCGTGCTCCATGACATGGGTCTCGGCGAAGGGAATGACGGCACCCGGTTCCAGCGTCACAATGGTCATGTGCATGTCGTGGCGCAAATCGGCCGGATCGACGAAACGCGTCGTCGCCCAACGGCCCTCGGTGCCAGGCATCGGCGTTGGCGCGATTTCCTGTTCGTTGGTGAAGAAGGCTTCCGGCACATCAAGACCGTCGACCGCCTCGTAAGCCTTGCGAATCCAGTGGAAGCGGACGTCGGCCTTGCGCTCGTTGCGAACCGTCCAGCCGCTGGCCGGCGGCAGGAAGGCAAAGCCGCCGGGCCGCAAGACATGCTTCTTGCCGGCAAGCAGAACCGTCAGTTCGCCCTCGACCACGAACAGGGCGCCCTCGGCACCGGCATCGGGTTCCGGCCGATCGCTGCCGCCGCCGGGCGCGACCTCGACAATGTATTGCGAGAACGTCTCGGCAAAACCTGATAACGGTCGCGACAAGATCCAGACGCGCGTCTTGTCCCAGAACGGCAAGGCACTGGTGACGATGTCCTGCATCACCCCCCGGGGGATGACGGCATAGGCCTCGGTGAAGACGGCGCGGCCGGTCAGAAGCTCGCTCTGGCCGGGATGGCCGCCATGCGGCGCGTAATAGGTTCGGTCGGGCATCCTGATCGTATCCATGGGTTCAAACCTATTGCGGAAGCATGTCCTTGAGGCGGAGCAGCGCGATGCGCTCGACCTGTTTGCAGGCGGTCTCGAATTCGACGCCGCGGCTGTTGCCGATGCGCGCCTCGAATTCCGCCAGGATCTCCTCCTTCGTCTTGCCCTTCACCGCGATGATGAAGGGGAAACCGAAGGTGGTGACGTAGGCGGCGTTGAGCTTGGAAAACAGTTCGCGCTCCTTGTCGGTCAACGCGTCGAGGCCGGCCGAAGCCTGTTCCCTGGTCGATTCCGCCGTCAGCCGTTTGGCCTTGGCCAGCTTGCCGGCAAGGTCGGGATGGGCGTTGAGCACCGAAAGCCGCTCGGTTTCGCTGGCGGAACGGAAGACGCGGCAAAGCGCATTGTGCAGGCCGCCCGATGTGTCGTGCGCCGGACCCAGTTCCAGCTCGTAGGCGCGTTCGGCGATCCAGGGCGAATGCTCGAACACGCCACCGAAGGTATCAACGAACGTCTCGAATTCCATCTTCGATGGCCGCAGTGCCGCCGGCTTGTAAGGATTGGCCTCTTGCCAGTGGCGGGCGATGTCGATGCGCCGTGCCAGCCAGACCTTGTCGTGCGACTTCACATAGTCGACGAAGCGCTTCAGCGCCGCCACCCGGCCCGGCCGCCCGACGAGGCGGCAATGCAGGCCGATGTTCATCATGCGCGGCCGGCCGGCCTTGCCCTCGGCATAGAGCGTGTCGAAACTATCCTTCAAATAGGCAAAGAACTGGTCGCCCGAGTTGAAGCCCTGCGGCGTGGCGAAACGCATGTCGTTGGCGTCGAGCGTATAGGGGATGATGAGCTGCGTGCCGCCCTCATGTTCGAACCAGTAGGGCAGTTCGTCGTCATAGGTGTCCGACACATAGTCGAAGCCGCCTTCTTCCGCCACAATCCGCACTGTGTTGACCGAAGTGCGGCCGGTGTACCAGCCGGTCGGGCGCGCGCCGGTCACTTCGTAGTGCAGCTTGATCGCCGCTTCGAGGTCGCGGCGCTCATCCTCGACACTGTGGTCGCGGTAGTCGATCCATCTCAGACCGTGCGAAGCGATCTCCCAGCCGGCTTCCTGCATGGCCATGACCTGGTCAGGCGAACGGGCGAGTGCTGTGGCGACGCCGTAGCAGGTGATCGGCACCTCAGCCTCGGTGAACAGCCGAAGCAGCCGCCAGAAGCCGGCCCGCGCCCCATATTCGTAGATGGATTCCATGTTCCAGTGGCGCTGGCCCACCCAGGGTGCCGCGCCGACGATTTCCGACAGGAAGGCTTCAGAGGCCTTGTCACCGTGCAGCACGCAGTTTTCGCCGCCTTCTTCGTAATTGACGACGAACTGCACGGCGACATGCGCACCGCCAGGCCATTTCGGGTCCGGCGGATTGGCTCCGTAGCCGCGCATGTCTCTCTCGTAACGCATCGTCCCTCCCGCCGGGCATGGCCCGAAGTATGATCAGGATATCGAAAGGGCTGCCTGCGCATTCCCCCGAAAATTTTTGAAAGTGTTTTTGTCGCACTCCGCTCGACCGGGACTTATGCATCGCCTTTAAATGGCGCACAATTCACTGTTGATATT
>NZ_RZQG01000601.1:0-3736 GCF_003998635.1 Mesorhizobium sp. M7D.F.Ca.US.004.03.1.1 | reverse complement strand
TTCCTGGGCAGCGCCATTGAAATCCGGATTGAGCGGCAGGCCGGCCTGCTGGCCGGCGGCGAGATAGCGTTTGGTCAGTGGATGGACGGCGTTTGAACAGTCGGTGACATGCAGCGGGCCCCCCGTGCCGCGCCATGCATCGGCGCCGGCCTGATTGTCCTCGAGCGCCTTGAAGGCGGGCAGCAGGTCGTCATAGGCCCAGCCGGGATTGCCGGCAGCCGCCCAGGCATCGAAGTCCTCGCGCGCGCCCCTGATCCAGACCATGGCGTTGATCGAGCTCGAACCGCCGAGCAGCTTGCCGCGCGGCCAGTGGTCGGCATTGCCGGCGAGCCCCGGGTCCGGCTCGGCCTTGTAGTTCCAGTTGACATCAGGATCGAAGAAGGTCTTGCCGTAGCCAAGCGGCATCTGCACGTAGAAGCGGCGGTCGGTGCCGCCGGCCTCTAGCACCAGCACCGAGAAGCGCCCCGAGGCCGACAGTTTGTCAGCCAGGACCGAGCCGGCCGAGCCGGAGCCGACGATGATGAAATCATAGGTCTGCATGATTGAAATGAGCGGCTCCGGAAATCTGGCTGCAGCCTAGACGCGACGGGTTGACCGCGTCGCCGCGCCATCCGGCATCAGTTGTGAAAAAAGCGACCGTCCAACTGGTCGGGTTTGCGGGGATTCCCGACAATCGCGCTTGATATGCACCGGCCCGACAGCCTATGCGATGGCATTATTTTGGCGCATGATTTTTTCCGAAAAGTCTGCAACTTTTCGGAATCATGCTCTGGCCACTCTGCGGAAGGCAGGAAATCATATGCGTGTCCTGTCGGATGCTTTCATTCCCGAACTGCCGGGTCACTACAGCGGCAAGGTCCGCGAAAATTACGACCTGGCGGATGGCAGGCGCATCATCATCGCCACTGACCGCCTCAGTGCCTTCGACACCATCCTGACCTCGATCCCGTACAAGGGAGAGATTCTCACCCAGACGGCGCGCTACTGGTTCGAGGACACCGCCGATATCTGCCCCAACCATGTTCTCGAATACCCCGACCCGAACGTCGTCGTCGGCACAAGGCTCGACATCCTGCCGGTGGAGATCGTCGTGCGCGGTTATCTGGCGGGAACCACCAGCACCTCGATCCTGACCCGGTACCGGCGCGGTGACCGCGACATGTATGGCATCCGCCTGCCGGATGGCCTGCGCGACAATGAAAAGCTGGCCGAACCGATCATCACGCCAACCAGCAAGGCTGCGCATGGCGGCCATGACGAGCCGCTGTCCAGGGCCGAGATCCTTGACCAGGGTCTTCTCACGCAGGCGCAGTGGGACACCGTGTCCGGCTACGCCTTGCGGCTGTTCGCCCGTGGCCAGCAACGTGCCACTGAGCGCGGCCTGATCCTCGCCGACACGAAATACGAATTCGGCACCGACAAGAACGGGACCATCATTCTTGCCGACGAAATCCACACCCCGGACAGCAGCCGGTACTGGATCGCCAAGAGTTACGGACAGGCACTCGCCAGCGGCAGCCGGCCGGAGAGCTTCGACAAGGATTTCATCCGCTCGTGGGTCTCGGCGCGGTGTGATCCTTACAGCGACCCGATCCCCAAAATACCCGACGAGATCGTCGAACAGGCCTCCAGGGTCTATGCGCAAGCCTATGAGGCGATCACGGGCAGGAAATTCTCTCCTGATGTTTCCGGGGATACCGTGCTCGATCGCATTCGCACGAACCTCGAGCGTTACTTTTAGCGGCCAGGCGAACCTTCACAGGGGGTACAGTCGGCAGAGGCGCGTTGACCTGTCGGCGCCGTGACGATACGGGATCGAGGGCAACCGCTTTCGAAGGATTTTCCCCATGGTGCAGTACGCTGAAGGACGGCCGCTCGGCGATCTGACGCTGCGCACGCTGGCCATGCCTTCGGATGCCAATGCGGCCGGTGACATTTTTGGCGGCTGGGTGATGGCGCAGATGGATCTGGCCTGCGGCATCCGGGCCGCCGAGCGCGCCAAGGGCCGCGTGGTGACGGCGGCGGTCAAAGAGATGTCGTTCGCCAAGCCGATGAAGATCGGCGACACGCTGTGTATCTACACCCATGTCGAGCGCGTCGGCCGCACCTCGATGACGCTCAAGGTCGAAGCCTGGGCGCAGCGCTACCTCTCCGACCTGATGGAAAAGGTCACCCACGCCGATTTCGTCATGGTGGCGCTGGACGGCGAGGGCAAGCCGAAAGCGGTTCCCGCCGAAGGCTGACGGAAGCCGTTTCTCCCAAGATCGGCCATTTGTAACAGCGTCCGTGCGGGAGGCGCTTTTCGCGACATCCAACGGTTGCCTCCAGGCCCGATTGTGCGGGCGTCGGAGGGGAGACAATGCGTCAACATATGCTGAACGGCTGGCTTGTGGCAGCCCTGGTCGCCTTGGTCTGCCTGCTTGGCGTGACCGCCTATGCCGAAGTCAAAGAAGACCTTCCGCGCACCGTCTGCTCGCATGGCAATGTGGGCGTCAGGGAGCCAGCCGCGACATGCGCGATCTGCAGCCCGGCGCCTTGCGAAGTCATGGCGCCAAGAGCCTGAAATGGCCGCCTTTGGTATGCGATTATCGTCGGCAGAGTGGCGCGCGTGTTGGTCGACCTTAGGCACCGCAAGACAAAGTTGATAGGCCTCGTTTAGAGAACCACGAATTCACCTGTCGTCAGGCAATTTCGCTCACCGCGAAACTCCGGATTCCTTGCCATGCAAGGGTTTCAGGCATGCATGCCGTCGAATTTTTCGCGCGCCGCCTTGACGCGCGTGGTGTTCTTGCGCGCCCATTCGCCCAGCGCGCTGACCGGGATCAGCAGCTCGTGACCGAGCTCGGTCAGCTCATAGTCGACACGTGGCGGAATGGTCGGGAACACGGTGCGGGTGACGAAGCCGTCGCGCTCCAGCCCGCGCAAGGTGGTGGTCAGCATCTTCTGTGAAATGCCGCCGACCGCGGCACGCAATTCGTTGAAACGCAGCGGTCCGTCGCCCAGCTTGCCGACCACCAGAACGGTCCATTTGTCGCCGACGCGCTGCAGGATTTCCGAGATGGCGCGGCAGTCCTCGGTGCGGTGCGGGTGCCTCAGTAACAAAAAGGTGCCTCCTTGCTTCTCGAGTTGACAGTATCTCATATAGCGCCGGTATCCAAACGATACCAGCTTTACTTGCAAGGAGAGCCCCCATGTCAAAACCCAAGATCGCCATCATCATCGGTTCGACGCGTGCTGCGCGCTTCGCCGATGTGCCGACCGAATGGATCGCCAAGATCGCCAAGTCACATGCCGACATCAACGTGGAAGTCGTCGACCTGCGCGACTTCCCGCTGCCCTTCTTCGACGAGGTCGCATCCTCCGCCTGGGCACCGTCGCAGAACGAAGTGGCACAGCGCTGGCAGAAGAAGGTCGCCGAATTCGATGGCTTCATCTTCACCGCCGCCGAATACAATCATGGCCCGACGGCCGTGCTGAAGAACGCCATCGACTACGCCGCCAACGAATGGAACAAGAAGCCGGCCGGCTTTGTCGGCTATGGCAGCGTCGGTGGCGCCCGCGCCGTCGAACAGCTGCGCCTTCATGCGGTCGAATTGCAGATGGCGCCGGTCAAGTCGGCCGTCCATATCGCCTGGGGCGATTTCCTCGCCGTCCGCCAGGGCGAGAAGAAGCTCGAAGATCTCGAGCACCTGAACCAGGCCGCCGCGGCGCTGGTCAACGACGTTGCGTGGTGGGC
>NZ_RZQG01000600.1:0-3747 GCF_003998635.1 Mesorhizobium sp. M7D.F.Ca.US.004.03.1.1 | reverse complement strand
GGCTCGTCCTTCTACTTCGTCGCGCTCGATCTCGGCCTGCGCCAGCGTCCGGGCATGCCTGTCGGCGCCTTCGGCGAGGAGTGGCAGGTGCATGGCGGCGGTTTCTACCACATCCAGAAATATCTGGCGGCGCCTGCCGAGATGCCGGAACACCTGACCTGGTTCAAATGGGAATCCTACGCCACCTGGCTGTCCGGCTTCGCCATGCTGTGCGTCGTCTATTATGCCGGAGCCGATCTGTTCCTGATCGATCCGAATGTGCTGCCCATGTCTGTGCCGGTCGGTATCCTGCTGTCGCTGGCAACGATCGGGGTCGGCTGGGTGGTCTATGATCTGCTGTGCCGCTCGCCGCTGGGCAAGAGCGATACCGGGCTGATGCTGGTGCTCTACTGCGTTCTGGTGTTCATCGCCTGGGGGCTGACGCACCTGTTCACCGGCCGCGCCGCCTTCCTGCATCTGGGCGCCATCACCGCGACGATCATGTCGGCCAATGTCTTCATGGTCATCATCCCCAACCAGAAGATCGTCGTCGCCGACCTCATCGCCGGCCGCAAGCCTGACCCGAAATACGGCAAGATCGCCAAGCAGCGTTCGCTCCACAACAACTATCTGACGCTACCGGTGCTGTTCCTGATGCTGTCGAATCACTATCCGCTGGCGTTCGGCACTGAGTTCAACTGGGTCATCGCCTCGCTGGTGTTTATCATCGGCGTGCTGATCCGGCACTATTTCAACTCCATCCATGCGCGCAAGGGCAATCCGACCTGGACCTGGATGGCAGCACTTGTCCTGTTCATCGTCATCATCTGGCTGTCGACCGCGCCGAAGGTGCTGACCGGCGAGCCCAGGGAATCGGCGGCGGCGCAAATCTATGTCGCTTCAGCGCATTTCCCGGCCGTGCGCGACACCGTGCTCGGCCGCTGCTCGATGTGCCATGCGGCGGAGCCGGTCTATGAGGGCATCTATCATGCGCCGAAGGGCGTGATGCTCGACACCGACGCTGATATCGCCAACCACGCCCGCGAGATCTATCTGCAGGCCGGCCGCAGCCACGCCATGCCGCCCGCCAACGTCTCGCAGATTACCGACAAGGAGCGGGCGCTGCTGGTGGCCTGGTTCGAAGGCGCGGGAAAATAGCATGACCTCCACGCTTCTGCGCGGCCGCACGCTGTCCTTTGTGCGTTGGCCCGAAACCATCGACGACCATTCCGCCTGGCGCTACGAGGAGGATGGCGGTCTGCTGATCCGCGACGGCAGGATCGTCGCCGCGGGCACCTATGCCGAAGTTGAAAAGCAGGCCGGCGAGGCCGTGAAAAAAATCGACCATCGGCCGCATTTGCTGCTGCCGGGCTTCATCGATGCGCATGTGCATTTTCCGCAGATGCAGGTCATCGCCTCCTATGGCGCCGAACTGCTCGACTGGCTGAACACTTACACTTTTCCGGAAGAGACCAAGTTCGCCAACGCCCAGCATGGCCGCCGCATTGCGCGGCTGTTCCTCGACGAGATGGTGCGCCATGGCACCACGACGGTTGCCGCCTACTGCTCGGTGCACAAGGCTTCGGCAGAAGCGTTCTTTGCCGAATCGCATGACCGCAACATGCTCAACATCGCCGGCAAGGTGATGATGGACCGCAATGCGCCGGACGGCGTGCTCGACACGCCGCAATCCAGCTATGACGACAGCAAGGCGCTGATCGTGCAATGGCATGGCAAGGGGCGGCAACTTTATGCCATCACGCCGCGCTTCGCCATCACCTCGTCGCCGGAGCAGATGGAGATGGCCGCAGCACTCTGCCGCGAGCATCCCGACCTGCACATGCAGACGCATCTGTCGGAAAACCACGCCGAGATCGCCTTCACGCGGGAGCTCTATCCGTGGTCGCGCGACTATACCGATGTCTACGAGCATTATGGGCTGTTAGGAAAGAAGAGCCTGTTCGGCCATTGCATCCATCTGTCGGAGCGTGAGGCTGATGCGCTTTCGGACTCAGGCTCGGTGGCGGTGTTCTGCCCGACTTCGAACCTGTTCCTCGGCTCCGGCCTGTTCGATTACCAACGCTTTCGCCGCCGCGACAAGGCGATCCGGATCGCCGCCGCCACCGATGTCGGCGGCGGCACCAATTATTCGATGCTGCGCACCATGGACGAGGGCTACAAGGTGATCGCGCTGAACGGCGAGAAGCTCAATCCGTTCCAGTCCTTCTGGCAACTGACACGCGGCAATGCCGAGGCGCTGTCGGTGGCGCAGAAGATCGGCACGCTGGATGAAGGCAGCGATGCCGACATCGTCGTGCTCGACGCCAGGGCGACGCCGGCGATGCGGCTCAGGATGGAAACGGTCGAGACGCTGGCGCAGGAATTGTTCCTGCTGCAGACGCTGGGCGACGACCGCGCCGTGCGCGAGGTCTATGTGGCGGGGCGGCCCGTCAAGGCTGACATGATAGCGGGATAAGCCCCCCTCACCCGGATTGCCAACCGAATTGCAAAGGGCAATCCGACCTCTCCCCGAGGGGAGAGGAGTTCGCCAGCGTTGACGCCAGCCTCTTCTCCCCCTCGGGGAGAAGGTGGCCGCGCAGCGGCCGGATGAGGGGGCCGCGGCGACGGGAGCTTGACCGGGCGGAGCTTGTCGTACAAACGACGTGTGACGATTTTCGGAGAGAGAAAATGGCCGTTGCTGACGACATCGCTCTGATCAAGAGACAGGAAGAAGTCCTGGTCTTCGCCGCCTTTGACGAGGCCGTTGCTTTCAGGATCGGTTCAGCCATCCGCGACCGCGCGCTCGCCGAGAACCTGCCTGTTATCGTCGATATCAGGACCTTCGACCGGCCGCTGTTCTATGCCGCGCTGCCGGGCTCGAACGCTTCCAATCCGGATTGGGCACGGCGCAAGATCAATGTCGTCAAGCGGTTCCTGAAAAGCACCTATCGCATGGTGCTGGAGCAGCAGCGCCCCGACCGCACCTTCAAGGTTGGCGAGGGTCTCGACATTTCAGACTATGTGCTGGCTGGCGGCGGCTTTCCGGTGACGGTCAAGGGCGCCGGCGTCATTGGTGTGATCGCCGTTTCCGGACTGCCGGAGCGCGAGGATCACGGCGTCGTGGTCGATGCGCTGTGCGATCATTTGGGCGTCGACAAGCGCGGCCTGGCATTGCCTCGGGAAGCCGAATGACCGTACTCGACCCCAAATCGTTCCTCACCTCCATTTTCAACGCGGCCGTCGCCGCTGCCGATCCGGAACGAACCATCCGGGATCATTTGCCGGCCAAACCCAAGGGCCGCACCATCGTCATTGGCGCCGGAAAAGGCTCGGCGCAGATGGCGGCGGCGTTCGAAAAGGCGTGGGACGGCCCCATCGAAGGGCTGGTCGTCACCCGCTACGGCTATGGCGCAACCTGCGAACGCATCGAGATCATTGAGGCGGCGCATCCGGTGCCGGACGCTGCCGGCCTGGAAGCCTCGCGTCGCCTGCTCGCCAAGGTCCAGGGGCTGACAGCGGACGATCTGGTCGTGGCGCTGATTTCGGGTGGCGGCTCGGCGCTCTTGCCGTCGCCGGCCGGCAGCCTGACGCTGGCCGACGAGATCGCCGTCAACGAGGCGCTGCTCGCCTCCGGCGCGCCGATCGCGGCGATGAACACCATCCGCAAGCACCTTTCCGCCATCAAGGGCGGCAGACTGGCGGCGGCCGCCTGGCCGGCCAAGGTGGTGTCGCTGGTCGTTTCCGACATTCCCGGCGACAATCCGGCGC
>NZ_RZQG01000005.1:0-30388 GCF_003998635.1 Mesorhizobium sp. M7D.F.Ca.US.004.03.1.1 | reverse complement strand
GTATCGATGGAGCGCGTGATGCGCCCGCCGGTCGGGACGGCGGGCAGGAAGAGGCCGGTTGGCGTGCGCTGAACCCGGATCGTCGGCCGCACCAGCCGCGCCGTCGAAAACACCACGTCGCCGCGCAGTGCCGCCATGGCGGACAGGTCGACCTCGACCCGTTCTGCCTCGACGACCGGCGGCGCGTCGGTGTCGGTCCATTGTGAGAGCGTCACATCGGTCAGGATGGCGCGGAATGTCGGCCAGACCTCGATGCGCGGCGAACCTTCGATGGCGACCCGAAAGCCGCTCCACGCACTCATTTCCCAGGCGATGCGGTCGCGCACGATACGGGTGGAAGCGATCAGCGGCAGGGCGGCAACCACCAGCGCGATGACGATACCGGCAGCGCCGATCGTCCATATTCCGCGCCGGATCAAAGATGATGGCATATCGCCCCGTATGCTTCCATTCCGACAAAAATCGCCCGACGGGCGTAACCCAGTCGTCACCACGACTTCCAGTCGTCACTACGACTTAGGGCTGAGGCATTTCAAGTCTTTATGGCCCGGCGATGGCATTTGCGCACATCTGGTCGCATTGACCGAACAAAATCTTGCTCTGCTGCGCTGCGATATGCATAAGCGATGGCGACCGTGGAGGAACGATCATGGCTGCCGAAGTACCGCTCTGGACCCCGACACAAGACCAGATTGACGCCGCGCCCTTGACCGCTTTCACCAAGGCAGCCGCTGTGGAAGCCGGCGTAACGTTTTCTTCGTATGCCGAACTTCATCGCTGGTCGGTCGAGGACCGCGAAGGGTTCTGGAGCCTGGTGTGGGATTTCTGCGGCATCGTCGGCGACAAGGGCACTGATGGGGGCGAGCCCGCGCTCGTCGATGGCGACAGGATGCCCGGTGCCTCCTTCTTCCCCAATGCCACGCTGAACTTCGCCGAGAATCTGCTGAGGAAGACCGGCGCCAGTGAGGCAATCGTGTTTCGCGGCGAGGACAAGGTCGAGCGTCGATTGTCCTGGAACGAATTGCACGCACAGACCTCGCGGCTGCAGCAGCTTTTCCTGTCGCTCAAGGTGAAGAAGGGCGACCGCATTGCCGCCATGATGCCCAACATGCCGGAGACCATCGCCGCCATGCTGGCGGCCGCCTCGATCGGTGCGGTCTGGTCGTCCTGCTCTCCCGATTTCGGCGAGCAGGGCGTGCTCGACCGCTTCGGCCAGATCGAGCCCGTCGTCTTCATCGCGCCCGATGGCTACTGGTACAACGGCAAGGCGATCGAGGTCGCCGACAAGATCGCCGCGGTCGCGGCCAAGCTAGGCACTGTCCGCAAGATCCTGGTCGTCGACTATCTCGGCACATCGAGTGATGTCGCTGCTACCATCGACAAGGCGGTGGCGCTGGAAGAAGCGCTGTCGCCCTTCGCCGGCAAGCCCGTTACCTTCGAGCCGCTGCCGTTTTCGCATCCGCTCTACATCCTGTTTTCGTCGGGAACGACCGGCATTCCCAAATGCATCGTCCATTCGGCCGGCGGCACGCTGATCCAGCATGTCAAGGAACATCGGCTGCATGCCGGTCTCACCGACGGCGACCGCTTCTTCTACTTCACCACCTGTGGCTGGATGATGTGGAACTGGCTGGCGTCGGGGCTCGCTTCGGGTGCCACGCTGCTGCTCTATGACGGCTCGCCCTTCTACCCCGACGGCAATGTGCTGTTCGACTTCGCCGATGCCGAGAAGATGACCTTCTTCGGCACCTCGGCCAAGTTCATCGATTCCGTGCGCAAGGCCGGTCTCAAGCCGATCCGCACGCATGATCTGTCTGATGTGCGGGCGATTTCCTCCACAGGCTCGCCGCTGTCGCCGGAGGATTTCCGCTTCGTCTATGACGGCATCAAGAAGGACGTGCACCTGGCTTCGGTCTCCGGCGGCACCGACATCGTCTCCTGCTTCGTGCTCGGCGTGCCGACGCAGCCGGTGTGGACCGGCGAGATCCAGGGACCCGGCCTCGGCCTTGCCGTCGATGTCTGGGACGACGATGGCAGGCCGATCCGACAGGAGAAGGGCGAACTGGTCTGCACCAAGGCCTTTCCGGCGATGCCGATCGGCTTCTGGAACGACGCCGAGGGCAAGAAGTACCGGGCGGCCTATTTCGAGCGCTTCGACAATGTCTGGTGTCATGGCGATTTCGCCGAATGGAGCGTGCATGGAGGCCTGATCATCCATGGCCGCTCCGACGCCACGCTCAACCCGGGCGGTGTGCGCATCGGCACGGCGGAGATCTACAACCAGGTCGAACAGATGCCGGAGATTCTGGAAGCGCTGTGCATCGGCCAGGACTTCGACAATGACGTGCGCGTCGTGCTGTTCGTGCGCCTGGCCGCCGGCGTGCAGCTCGACGAGGAACTCGAAAAACGCATTCGCGCCAAGATCCGCAGCGGCGCAAGCCCGCGCCACGTGCCGGCCAGGATCGTCGCCGTCACCGACATCCCGCGCACCAAGTCGGGCAAGATCACCGAACTTGCGGTGCGCGACGTCGTGCATGGCCGCGCCATCAAGAACAAGGAGGCGCTCGCCAATCCAGAGGCGCTGGAGCTGTTCAAGAACCTGCCGCAATTGGCCGAGTAGCTGCTAATGCATGTCGCTCGAAAGTGACCCCGGTTTTGAGACACCGACATGCATGAAAAAGACTATCCGGCATGGTTAACCAAATATGTCGGTAGAATTTACCTAGATTTCACGAGTGGTACACATTCGTAAATTTTCCGCCGCGCCGGTAAGGAGTTGTTAACGTCCGGCGTCGATAGTCGCATACAACTTGAGGGAGAAATCCCGTTCCTCAGCCCCCGGAGGATCCGAATTCGCTCAAGCCCCCGTTGTGACAGCAATCCCATCTCTTAAGGCGTCCTTTGGGCGCCTTTTCTTTTATCGGTACCGGGGCTGGCCTATTCCGCGAGCACGCGGGTCGACGGGAAGGCGACCTCGACCAGGGTGCCTTCTCCCGGTGTCGAGTTGATGGTGAATCGGGCGCGGTTGGCTTCCACCATCGCCTTTGTCAGCGGCAATCCAAGGCCCGTGCCGTCGCCGCGCCCACGCTTCAGCGCGTTGATCTGCTTGAACGGTTTCAGCGCTTGCTCGATCTCGGCCTGGCTCATGCCGATGCCGGTGTCGCGTACCCGCATGACGACGTCGCCCGATGTCTCATAGGCGGTCGAGACGATCACCTGGCCACCGGCCTGGGTGTAACGGATGGCATTCGACAGGATGTTGAGCGCGATCTGGCGCACGCTGCGCAGGTCGGCCACCACTTCCGGCAGCCGCGAAGCGAAGCTGGAGCGGATGATGACGCGTTCGCGGTTGGCCTGCGGCTGCATCATCGCCACCGTCTCGGCCAGTGTGTCGTTGAGCGACACCGCCTCGTAGGCCATCTCCTGCTGGCCGGCTTCGATCTTCGAGATGTCGAGCAGGTCGTTGACCAGGTCGAGCACATGATTGCCCGAGCGGTTGATGTCGCGCAGATAGTCGCGGTAACGGTCATTGGCGACAGGTCCGAACTTCTCGTCGACCATCAGTTCGGAAAAGCCGATGATGGCGTTGAGCGGGGTGCGTATCTCGTGGCTGATGCGGGCGAGGAAATCGGTCTTCTGTGAAGACGCGCGCTCGGCCACCGCACGCGCTTGCGTCAAATCCTCTTCGGCCCGCTTCCACTGCGTGATGTCGCGCACGACAGCGCAGAAGCCGCTATCGTTGGGCAGCCGGCCAATGGTCATGAACAGCGGGATGAAGCGCCCCTGCGCCTCGCGCCCAATCACCTCGCGGCCGTCATTCATGACGCTCGCCACGCCAGGCTCGGACAGTCCGTTGAGGTAGTCGCGCGCCGCGCGCTGGCTTTCGATCGCAAACAGCGAGGCGAATGGCTTGCCGGTGACGTCGTCGCTGTCGAAACCGAACAGCGCTTCGGCCGGACGGCTGATCGAGCGGATGGTGCCGTCACGGCCGATCAGCACGACGCCGTCGGTGGCGGTGTCGATGATGGTGCGCATCTCGGCGATGCGCGCCTTGAGCTCGGGAATGTCGGGTTGCGTCTGCTCGTCGCCAACCGCATGCAGGGCCGCCGGTGCGTCATCCTCGCCGGAGCGGCGCACGACCAGCATCAGCGCCTTGCCGTCGCGCCAGGGAACAGAGCGCAAGATGGCCTCGATCGGGAATTCCTGTCCGTCACGCGTCTTCAACCGCAGCGCACGATCGGTGCCGTCGGTAGCGCCGTCGTCGGCGTAGGGGTCGGCAAACAGCGCGCCGAGGCCGCCGGCATCCGCCAGGTCATCGAGCGCCTCATAGCCGGTCAGATTGAGGAATTCCTCGTTCGCATAGTGCAACTGGTCGCCGGAATGGATGAGCAGCGGCACCGGCAGCTTGCCGAGCAGCGAGGTGTCTGGAGCCTTGTGCTCATCTCCGGCGGAAAACGCCGACGGCACGAAGCCTTCAGTCTTGAGCGGCGGCACCTGCAGGCGAGGGCGCTCGACGCGTGCCGCGACGGCCTCGCTTGCGCTGGTGGTTTCCTCGGCGGATGCAGCCGCCTCCTTGTCAGGCACCGCGCCATCCGCGTCGGGCTGCGCCCAATCCTCGCTATCCTCGGCATCGCGAAAATCAGCTGACGTCATGCTGTCGTCATCGACGGCGTCATGTGTCGCATCAGCGCCAGCCGGCTCTTCGCCAGCCGCGACGGGCTTGGTGATTTCTGGTTTCGCCGCCACCGGTTCGGAAACAGGGGCCTCGTCACTGTTGTCCGCGACAGGACCGCCGTCGTCATCATGGCCAGCATAGTCGAGCAACGAGCCCGTCACATTCGGCTCGGAAGGTTCCTCACGAGCCGCTTCGTCCAGATGGCCGCCGTCAAGCCGCGCCAGATCCCGCTCGTCTTCGGCATCGACATCGGACGGCTCGACCGGTTCGTTCTCTGGCTCTGCCGCAGTGATCTCGCTGGCATGCGTCGGGTCGCCGGCCGCCTCGACTGAAGCTTCGGCCTTAGCGGTCGGCACATCCGCAGTTTCCGCCAAAGGTTCAGCAGATGTCTCGGTCGTCGCTTCCCCGAAGCTTTCGAGGCCGTGCTTCTCGGTCTCTGCCGGCTCGACCGCGGCGCTGTCCTTCTTCAGTCGCTCGCCGATCTCGCGGAACGCGCTGCGTTCCAGGGTCGACAGACCCTTGTCGTTGGCCGGCTGGCGATGTTCGGCGAGCCGGATCACCTTATCGGCAAAGCGTCGTTCCTGTTTAGGCACGATGGTCAGCGCCGGCACTTCGCCCTTGAACGGGTCCGATGCCTGAGTGTCCTCGGCCTTCGGCTCTTCAGCCTTAGGCTGTTCGAGCGCGGGTTCGACGGCTTGCGGTTCCGGCGTCGCCGGCGCCTCGCCATTGGGGACCAGCGCCATGCCGATCGCTTCCGGATCGACGACTGCATCGCTGGCGCGCGCGACGCCGAAGCCACGGAAACCCTCGAAGGCGCGGCTGCGGCCATAGACAGGCAGCGCCGCGAGGTCGACGGGTATCTTAAGATCGGTGCCGACGACCGGCCACAGCACGGAGCGCCCGGACCAGGTATCGCGCCGTTCCAGGAGGCCTGATATCTCGCCGGAGGGATCGAGGCCGAAGGTGGCCGCGACATCCCTGAAGCGCCGGCCGATCACGTCGGCCGCCGGCTTGCCGACGATGTCGGTGAATTCCGGCGACAGCGCACTGAACTTACCCTCGGCATCGGTGCGCCAGACGAAGCGTACCGGGGCCGCCGTGCGGTCGATCGACCGCGCAACCGGGCGTTCGAGAGGCGCGGCGGCCTTCGTATCGTCCCGCGTCGGATTTTCCGCTGCAACCTCCGGAAGGGTGCCGGGAGGCTCAGCGGGCTCGGTTGCGGCTGGCCGGTCGGTTCGTTGTGCATCATCCTCACCGGCATTGAAGTACCAGTGATCATGTTGTGGCGGCGTGCCGTCGGCACTCCCCGGGTCGTTGTCCGCCGTCTCCGCGGGTTGCTCGGCTGTATGGACATTCTCAGGCTCGGCAGGCACCGATTTGGTCTCGGCGGCTTCCGCAACGCTCGGTTCGTCCACCGCGGCAGCCGGGTGTTCGCTGTCGACTGTCGGTCTGTTGTCCTGATCAGGTTCCGGCTGGGCGATCGTGCTTTCCGGAGCTGCAGTCTCGGTTGGGGCTGGCTGCAGTGCTTCCACGACGCTGTCGTCGGCAGCGGCTTTGTCGTCGAGCTGGTCCTCGTCGATCACCACCAGCAGATGCCGTTCCTCGGTCAATCTTGCCAGCCCTGCCGGATAGGAGACCGTGCGGCCGGGGACGAGGCGCTTGACGATGCGGTCGCTCTCGGCCGCGACATCGGCGACGAGCGCAGCCAGCGTCTCCGGCAAGATGCCCAGTGCCGAAAATCCTTCCGAGGCCGCTTCGACATGGCCGCCGGCGTCGACAAAGGCGATGAAGTGGCCATCCTCGGTGAAGCCGCTGATGGCGCGAGCGGCGATTTCGCCGGCACTGCGCGAACCTGTCTGCGCCGCCGGCACAGCGAGCATGATCGCCTTTTCGGCGTCCGGCATGGTCACTGCACTGGCCAGGAAGCTGACGGCGCGGCTGGTCAGGCCGGTCGCCAGCCGCACCATGATGGCGCGGTCACTGCCAATCTCGGGAAATCCGCTGGTCGCCATGATCTGGCGCCTGGCGATCAAGGGCAGTTGCGCCGAGGCGCCGATGATCGCCTCGATGTCGGGATAGCCGAACATCGCGGCGCCCGGTCCATTGGCCCAGATCACCTGTTCCAGATCCGCCGACAGGATCGCGATCGCGTCGCCGGCGGCAAAGCGCTGGCGGACCGCGTCGAGTACGGCGACGTCGAGGAAGGAATATTCGGACGGCATGCGCTTGGCGAACCCTCACGGAGCGGCGAATTTGCAGTTAACGCTTTGTTAATAAAAGCCGGAGGCGCGAAGGTCCACAAGCCAGAACGTGCAAAGGCTGGAATCTGGGCTCTTGGTTAACGGCCCAAAAGAAATTTATGGTGCACTGCAACAAAGATATTGCAATGCACAAAATTTGCCTTTATATTGCCATCATACATGAACGAGACGGCCTTCTGTCAAAGCCGCCGCCGCTGAAAAAGGATGGAAAATGTCCAGGACCAAAACCGCCGAGACGATCGAAAACGTTGAATTCCCGAGCTTCGACGCTTCCAAGGCCACCGACCAGATGCGCGCTTTCGCCGAAAAGGGCGTTGAGCAGTCGAAGGAAGCCTATGCCAAGCTGAAGACCGGTGCCGAGGAGACCCAGAAGGCTCTGGAGTCGACCTTTGAGACCGCCAAGACCGTTTCCAGCGACCTGTCGCTCAAGACCATTTCCGCTTTGCGCGCCAATGCCGAGGCCGGCTTCTCCCATCTCGAAGCGCTGATCGGCGCCAAGTCGCTGTCGGAAGTCGTCGAGCTGCAGACCGCCTTCCTGCGCAAGCGCGTCGAAGCGACCGTCGAGCAGGCCAAGGACTTCCAGGCCGTCGCCTCCAAGGCAGCCGAGGACGTCTCCAAGCCGATCAAGGCCGCCTTCGAGAAGGCGATGAAGGAAATCAAGGTTGCCTAACGTTTACGCATGATCTGAAGATGCAACAAAAGGTCGCATTTTCTTAAAAACGATCAGGCGTATGATGGTAGCCATCAAGGAATACCCGGCGGGTGGAACCTCCTCCCTCTGCTCTCCGGGGTGACCAGCCAGCACCTCCTCCCGCTGGCTCGTAACAGGAAAAGGCCGGCACCTCCTCCCGCCGGCCTTTTTCTTTGTCTGGCGCCCAGTTCTTGTCTCGTGCCCTCTTTTTGCCAGGCAAATGCCGCGCCGATGTGGGGAAGTGACCTTTGCTTTCCAAAAGCCTTGAATTAGAATCCATAAGCCCGTAAGGACGCATCGCCGAACGACAGAGCGGTCGGGATGAGTTTCTGTTTCGATCCCGCTCAGGCAAACGTGCCGTTGTAGCTCAGATGGTTAGAGCGCCGGATTGTGGATCCGGAGGTCGCTGGTTCGATCCCAGCCAACGGTACCACCGGCTTCTCCGTTAAGTCATTGAGTTTGCTAGATAATGTTATGAATGGTGCCCGTGTGCTTGCACCGATCTGGTCATTTGTGCTACCTATTGTGCTACCTATTGTGCTACAAATGGCTGCGCTGGACCATGGGAAGACGCCGCGAAGAGCAAGAACCGGACCGCTTCCTGCGGTTGAGAGGCAGTCACTTTCATTATTATCGACGCGTCCCAAAGGAGCTCAGGGACGTTGATGCGCGTGGCGAGCATGTGCGGCGCTCCTTGGACACGACCGACCGGTTAAAGGCGCGCACCGCCCGTGACCTCCATGAGGCTGCCGATAACGCGTTATGGTCCTCTCTCATGCTTGGCGAAAACCCAGAAGCTGCGCGCATTCGTTACCAGCGCGCTATCAAGCGCGCCGAGGCGTTAGGGTTCGTCTATCGGCCGCTCGCCGACATCCTCGTTGCCGAGCCGCTGGATACCATCCTACAGCGGGCCGAGGCCACGATCGGAGAGCCTGCCAGCTCTCCCGTGGTTGACGCTGTCACTGGCACTGTCTCCCGTCCTGACGACAAAATTTCGGAAGCGCTGAAGCTCTATTTCGACGAGATCGTCCGCGACGAACTCCGCACCAAAAGTGCTGATCAGAAGAAACGATGGAAGGCAAAACGCCAAATGAGCGTCGATGTCTTCATCACACTTGTCGGCGACAAGCCAATGGGGGAGATCACGCGCGACGACGCGCGTGCGGTGCATAAATATTGGTTGGATCGAATCGCGCCCGAGAAGGGGAGGCCAGACCGTTCGGCATCGACCGGCAACCGAAATATGGGGAACCTGCGGACCCTCTACGGCGACTACTATCGTCATCTCGGTTCACCCGAACAGAAGAATCCGTTCGCCGATCTCTCATTCAGCGACAAGTCGAAACGCAGTCGTCCACCATTCCCGACCGACTGGATTCGCGACAGGATCTTCGCACCCGGCGCGCTTGCGGCCCTCAACGATGATGCGCGAGGCATTGTGCTCGCCTTCGCGGAAACGGGGGCTCGCCCGAGTGAGCTTGCGAACTTGCACGACGGCGTCATACATCTCGACCACGAGGTGCCTCACATCTCGGTGGAGCCTCGCGAGGATCCTGAGGACCCACGCGAAATCAAGACAGCCTCATCCGTGCGTAAGATACCACTCGTTGGCGTGGCGCTTGAGGTGTTCAAGAGGCACCCTAATGGCTTTCCGAGGTACAAGGATCGCGAGGCGTCGCTATCAGCCCTGCTCAATAAGCACTTCGAGAACCACAAATTGTTCCCGACCGACAAGCACACTGTCTATTCGCTTCGGCATTCGTTTGAAGACCGCATGAAGAACGCCAGGCTGGATGAGGAACTCCGGCGCATGCTGATGGGCCACACCATCGACCGTCCGAAATACGGCGAAGGCGGCGACATGAAAATGTGGCAGGAAGAACTCATGAAGATCGTACTGCCGTTTGAGCCCTCAATCGTTTAACGCGCTCATGGGCTGCGACAAGGCGTCCCTCCTTTGCTTGGCAATCTTGCAGAGCACGTTCAAGATAGTCGTACAACGGGAGCCATGTCTCGCCTTGGTCGCCGCGCGCCACGATGATCTCGGCCACGCGGTCGAGCGCTCGCTCAATCCGTTGCACGGTGATTGGCTGAAGCGTGGGCGAATATCGCCTCACGGATTCGCCTTTCTGCAAGGCCATGAATGTAGCATGCCCTATGCGTAGGCGGACCTTTCTGGTGCAGTGAAGGCCTGCGTTCGGCTCGGGCCACAATCGGCGGCTGCGGCGTGCAAATGGGAAAGGCTCTCTGCCCGTCGGGGGTTGGTAGCGGGAGAGCGCTGCCCCCTGCACCAATGAGACCATCTGTTCTGCCTGCGTTTCTACGGCTGAGCGAACGCGGCTGGACTGATCGCCACGCAGCGCCTGCCAAATGCTGTTTCGCGATCATGGTCGAGGCCGTCGCCAACAGCGCAGGCGGCAGTTCGGAATGGAAGCGGAACTGAATCGCGCGCCGATGCTTGAATCGCGTTCGAGTAACTCCGGGGTGGCGTGATGCAAGACCCGCGTTTCGCAATGCCCGTATCGGTCGCGTTAGGCCGGTCTGGTAATGTTATTTACAAGGTTGAGCGAGTGGCGCAGGCAGCCGATATCCTCCTCAATCGTTGGCCGGTAGCGACAGGGAAAAGCCACGTGGCCGCTCGAAAAGCATGCCTGGCCGTCTTGGAGGGGATCAAAGAAGCTAGTGTGGCAAGGGCGGCATTCGTGAAGGCCGCAACCGATGCCGACATCTTGCGCGAGAACGATTATGGCCGCGACTAAGAAGGACCAGGAACGCATCGGATATGCTTGGCTCTATGGGGTACAAGCGCGCAAGGACGGAAGGGAGCGCGTCGTGCCAGAGTTCTGGTGGGAATATGCCGACGCCTGGTTGCAGGGCTTCGATGGCCAGTCCATCCAGGGTGCCGGCAAGGCCGAGCCGGTCGGCGATCAGATGGAAGCGGAGGTCGACGAAGCTGGGGTCAGCAAACTGTAGCTGGCAGCCTATTGCGGTTTGCCAGCGCGTATCATGGCGCGCGCAATCGCGAGTTGGGCTTCGGTCTTTGCATTCTCTTTCTGGGTCATATTGTCGGCGGCAAGAAGCCGCTTCAGCGCCCGCAATGTCTCCCCTCGGGTCCATCCCACTTCCAGCATGCAATCGAAGATCGCCTGAAAGCCGGGCTCCATGGCTTCCTCGCAATCGAGCGAGCGGTCTGCACAGTCATAGTCAAGTTTGTCTCTGGGTGGATTGATCATTTTCACTCCATATCCGCCACGTCGCCGTTGGTGAAAAGCACTGTCGGCGGCCCATAGTCGCCAAGCGCCGGATCGGCGTCGCGAGTCCATGCTATGACGCCTATATGCTTCCCCGCCAGCGCTTTTGCGATGCGCACCGCGCGGTCCTCGCTTTGCTGGTCGGTCGGGCCGTATGCTGTGAACAGTTCGCCATCCTCGCCGCGGTCGAACGCAACGACAACGGTCAGCTTCGGCCTTTTCTGATCTTGGCGCATGGTCGGACACTCAGTGCGTCCTACCGGAGCGGAGATGCATCTCGATCTTATTGATTGCCTTGGTGAGGACATCGACTGCCTGCAGATTGACAGCGAAGTCGAAGTTACCTTGCGCCGTTTCAAATATTAGAACGCCGACTTTGGTCTCGTCGTCGCTCATCATGCCCATTCCAATGCCCGTCGGCATATAGGGTGGTTTTTCTGACATGGTCTCTTTCCTCAGATGCGGTGGCCTCGTCAGCCCTTCGGCCATCTGCGCGTGCGACCTGAAGTAGCCAAGCACGATCGATAGACGATGCCGCCCGCGTTATCCGGTTCACCACTATTCGAAATGCATCGACTGGCCGCGCATCATTGCCAGGGTCAGTGCGATTGCAGGATTTGCCGGCGGCTTCTCCATAAGCAGGGAGCCGTCGAAATCGCGCCACGCTGCCATGCGCAATTCGTCACCGTCATCGGCGGCTGCAGGGTCGAAAACGTGGGCGTCACAGGGATTTCGGTCAATCTCGATCGTCCAGTCCTTGAGCGCCTTGCGAGCCATTTCCTCCACCTGGGCAAGGTCGCTGGTGAAGAAGGGAATACGGTCGCCATCTTCCGAAAGCGGCTCCACCCGATCCAGTGTCGGCCGCTCCGGCACCCAACCAAGAACGAAGGCAATATCGAAATCGATCTGGCGGTCCGGGCCTGCAGTAACCTCCAGCCGTTTGACGACGTCCGGGTAGAGCTGCCTGCGCGCCGGCCACGTGTCCGGAAGCGCCTCGGCTTGCAATCTCGTTCGGGGAACGTCGATCAGTTCCATGATCTGATGGCGCGGAACTTTGTCCTCCGGCCAGCCCGCACAACATGCAATTGTCGCAGCCTCGTCGGCTTCCATCCAGACCGAAGCAGCCTGGTCCTCGTCCTCGGTTGGCTGGTCGTCTTCCGGAAAGCCTTTGATATCCCACCCTTCCAACGCGAACAAACCTTCCGCGCCTTGCAAAGCGGTAATGCCGGCCCGCGCGAAGACTGCTTCGGCTGCTGCGACACCGCGTGCCAGTTCCTCGGGCGTTGCACCTTCAATGTTCAAGCGAAGTTCCATGGTTCGCCTCCTGTAGCAATCATCCCAACAGTGAACAAAATAAGAACATTGCTGTCAATAGACTCTTGACAACGGCGAAATAGCCACGCTTTTTCAACTAGATGGCACACTGGCCAACGGTCGATGATCTGTGCTCAGTTCCCAAAGGCAACTGCATTCATGGCCGATGCTACACGCGGACCACCGCGGACGGGGACAGTCGGTCCCGCGTCCCGTCCTGCGGCCGGCGCTATGCTGACGCTCCTACGGCTGTCCTGTTAACCGGCCGCGGCGGGGGCGAATTTCCTCCGTCCCGCGCGCGACAATGTCCGCAATTCCGGACGCGCATAGGACTGCGGTTTATGCGCCGTTTCTCCTCTGGGCGCCGGCAGTCGCCGACGCGACGTCCAACGCGGCATCGTGGCCTCGTGCTGTCGGCAAACGACGCTATCGGTGTCACGAGGCAGCGGTCGCGCCAAACGTTTCTTCCGCAACGCCACGTCGCCATGCCATTGACTCTTTATTAGGAAGAGAACAAATGAGGAACATACCATCAGCTTTTCGCGTTCAGGGGACAGATGAGTGCATCGGCGCCAAACGCTGCCATTTCCGATCTCCGAACTCGCATTGCGCGTCTCGAAGGCGGCAATGTGCGCGAACGAACGGTGCTCCCCTTCGGCATCGCGCCGATCGACAGCCACCTGCCGGGGGGCGGTTTGGCGCTTGGTGCTCTCCATGAAGTTGCCGGCGGCGGCAATGGTGCAATCGATGGCGCTGCCGCGTCGCTTTTTGCGGCCGGCATTGCAGCCAGGACGCAAGGCAAGGTGCTGTGGTGCGTGACGCGTCAGGACCTGTTTGCGCCGGCAATCGCCCAGATCGGACTTCACCCCGACCGGGTGATCTATGTCGAAGCCGGTGACGACAAATCACTGCTCGCCTGCTTCGAGGAAGGTCTGCGGCACGTCGGGCTTGGGGCTGTGGTCGCTGAGGTTGCCCGTCTGTCGATGACGGCCTCGCGCCGTTTGCAGCTTGCATCGGAAGGCTCCGGCGCGATGGGCATCGCCATCCGCCGATGGCGCCGCCAGACCGAAGCTGCCGATTTCGGGCAGCCGACGGCGTCCGTCACGCGCTGGCGCGTTTCTGTCTTGCCGTCGCGACCGCTGCCGGTGCCGGGCGTCGGCCGGGCACGATGGCAACTGGAACTGATCCGGTCTCGTGGAGGCGAAACGCTCGATATCGAAGTGGAGGCTTGTGATGCCAAGGGTCGTCTCGCTCTTCCTTCCAAGCTGGTCGACCGACCGGCTCAGAAGGAAATTGGGCGACGTCTCGCCGCCACCGGATAAGCCGATGGTGCTGGTTGGACGGCAGGGCAACCGTCGCCTGGTGGTTGCCGCGGATCGCGCGGCGCTGGAAGCAGGGCTGCGCGTCGGAATGCCTGCGACGAAGGCGCAGGCTCTGGTTCAGGGGCTGGTGGTTATGGACGCGGAACCCGATGCCGACGCGGAGGCATTGGAGCGGCTGGCCCTGTGGGCATTGCGGCGGTACGCGCCGATGGTCGCTGTGGATCCTCCGGACGGATTGGTCATGGACACCATGGGCGCCGATCACCTTCATGGCGGCGAACAAATGATGCTGACCGATATGGTCGAACGTCTCAGCCAGGTCGGCTTCTCGGCGCGGGCAGCGATAGCCGATAGCTGGGGCGCCGCACACGCTGTCGCGCGATACGTCAACCGGACCGTCAGCCTGGTCACCGTTAACGCAACCTGCGAAGCGATCCTCCCTCTGCCCATCGCGGCACTGCGATTGCCCGATGCGATCGTCGGCGGTCTGCGTGTTTTGGGTTTCGACAGGGTAGGCGAGCTTTTGAAGCAGCCGCGCGCGCCACTGACCCTGCGCTTCGGCCCGGAATTGTGTCGCCGTCTCGACCAGGCTGCTGGCCGCCTCTCAGAGCCGATAGAGCCAGTGCGGCCAGCCGAAATGGTCGAGGTCAAACGTGCCTTTGGCGAGCCAATCGGTGCGGCCGAGACAATCGCACGCTATGTCGGCAAGCTTGTTCAAGCGCTGAGTATCGAGCTCGAGACCAAAGGCCTCGGCGCCCGGCGGCTCGATCTGTTGCTCTACCGCGTCGACAACCGCATCGAAGCCATTCGCGTCGGCACGGCCTTGCCGGTCCGCGATGTGAAACGGCTGACACGACTGCTCTGCGACAAGATCGAGACGGTCGATCCCGGCTTCGGCATCGAGTTGATAAGTTTGTCCGCGCCCCTGGCTGAACCGCTGACACCCAGGCAGACCATTTCGTCACTCATCGAGCAACGAGATACTGACATCTCCGACCTGATCGACATACTCGGCAATCGCGTCGGCGAGGAGATGCTCTATCGGTTTACGCCGGTGGCAAGCGACGTGCCCGAGCGATCGTTTCGGCGGGTGGCCCCCGCGTCTGCGGAAACCGGCGACGCATGGCCAGACCATTGGCCGCGCCCCGCTCGTTTGTTTGCCGTGCCTGAGCTCATCGAGGCGATAGCGCTGCTGCCGGATCATCCGCCGGCGAGCTTTACCTTGAGAGGCATCCGTCGGCGAGTCAAGCGCGCCGACGGGCCCGAGCGGGTCTTTGGGGAGTGGTGGAAGCGTGACGCCGAGCTTGCCGCCGTGCGCGACTATTTCCAGGTCGAGGACGAAGCCGGCGAGCGCTTTTGGATCTATCGCGCCGGTGACGGCGAGGATGCCGGGACCGGTTCGCATCGCTGGTTCCTGCACGGCATCTTCGGATGAATGCGTCTTACGTCGAACTGCAATGCACCTCGCACTTTTCCTTCTTGCGCGGCGCCAGCTCCTGCGACGAATTGTTTGCGCAAGCAGCCATCATGGACATACCGGCACTTGCCATTTGCGATCGCAACAGCCTGGCGGGCATTGTGCGCGCGCATGAGGCGGCCAAGGCGACCGGTGTCAGGCTGATCGTCGGCTGCCGTCTCGATCTGGTGGACGAGATTTCGGTCCTGGTCTATCCGACCGAGCGCGCATCCTACTCCCGGCTATGTCGCATGCTGTCGTTGGGCAAGGGACGTGGCGGCAAGGCGAAGTGCGTGCTGCATTGGGACGACCTTGTTGCTTATGGCGAGGACCTCGTTGCGGTGTTCCTGCCCGACCAGGCCGACGATACATGCTCGCTCTGGCTGCGGCGGATCCAAGAGGCCTTTGACGGTCGCGCCTATATGGCGCTGGCGCTGCGCCGCCGTCCCAATGATGCGCTACGGCTGCACGATCTGTCCAACCTCGCCGGACAGGCCGGCGTGCCGACCGTCGTTACCAACGACGTGCTGTTCCACGAACCGTCACGGCGCATCCTGCAGGACGTCATCACCTGCATCCGGCACAATGTCACCATCGACGATGCCGGGTTTCGGCGCGAGCGGCATGCCGACCGCTATCTGAAACCTCCCGCTGAAATGGCACGGCTTTTTGGCGGCTATCCCGAAGCGATCGCCAGGACGGTCGAGATCGCCGATCGCTGCCGGTTCTCATTGGACGAGCTTGCCTATCAATATCCCGAAGAGCGGATGCTACCGGGGCTGACACCGCAGCAGGCCTTGGAGAAACTCACCTGGGAAGGCGCGACGGAGCGGTTTCCCGAGGGCGTGCCGGACAAGGTTGTCGGCACACTCAAGCATGAATTGCAGCTCATCGAGAAGCTGCAATACGCGCCGTATTTTCTGACGGTCAATGCGATCGTTCGCTTTGCCCGCAGTCAGGACATCCTCTGTCAGGGCAGGGGATCAGCCGCCAACAGCGCCGTCTGCTATGTGCTGGGCATCACCTCGATCGACCCCGACCGCAATGATCTCCTGTTCGAGCGCTTTGTCTCGGAAGAACGCCGCGAACCGCCCGACATCGATGTCGACTTCGAACACGAGCGGCGTGAAATCGTCATGCAATGGGTGTTCGACACCTATGGCCGTGAACATGCAGCACTTTGCTCGACCGTCATCCGCTATCGTTCCAAGGGCGCCATGCGCGATGTCGGCAAGGCCCTTGGCCTTCCCGAAGACCTCATCAAGATGCTGTCGTCACAGGTCTGGGGCTGGTCGGACGAAGGCGTCCAGCCAAAACATGCCGAGGAGCTGAATCTCAATCTCGAAGACCGCCGCCTGCGGCTGGCGTTGGACTTGGCCAGGCAGCTGATCGGCGCGCCGCGGCATTTGTCGCAGCATCCCGGTGGCTTCGTGCTGACCCGCGACAGGCTCGACGATCTGGTGCCGATCGAGCCGGCCGCAATGAAGGACCGCCAGGTCATCGAATGGGACAAGGATGATATCGATGCGTTGAAGTTCATGAAGGTCGACGTACTGGCGTTGGGCATGCTGTCCTGCATGAAGCGCGGCTTCGATCTCCTGTCACAACACAAGGGCATCAGTCTCGATCTCGCAACGATCCCTGCCGAGGATCCGCGCACCTACGCCATGATCCGCAAGGCCGATACGCTGGGCACCTTCCAGATCGAATCCCGCGCCCAGATGTCGATGCTGCCGCGCATCAAGCCGCGGACCTTCTATGATCTGGTCATCGAGGTGGCGATCGTACGGCCCGGCCCGATCCAGGGTGATATGGTGCATCCCTATCTGCGCCGGCGGGAAGGCAAGGAGGACGTCGTCTATCCCAAGCCCGAGCTCGAAAAGGTGCTCGGAAAAACGCTAGGCGTCCCGCTGTTCCAGGAGCAGGCTATGCGGGTCGCGATTGAATGCGCTGGCTTTACGCCTGGCGAAGCCGATCAGCTTCGCCGCGCCATGGCCACGTTCAAGCACACTGGCGGTGTTTCCAGCTTTGGCGCCAAGCTGATCGGCGGCATGGTCAAGAACGGCTATGAGCGCGAATTCGCCGAAAAGACCTTCAAACAGCTGGAGGGCTTCGGCAGCTACGGCTTTCCCGAGAGCCATGCAGCCAGCTTCGCGCTGATCGCCTACGCCTCGTCCTGGCTGAAATGCCATCATCCCGATGTCTTCTGCGCGGCTCTCCTCAATGCTCAGCCAATGGGCTTCTACGCACCGGCGCAGATCGTTCGCGATGCCCGCGACCATGGCGTCGAGGTGCGGGCGGTATGTGTGAATGCGTCGCGCTGGGACTGCACGCTCGAGCCCACCGAGAACGAGGGCCGGTTCGCCGTGCGTCTTGGGCTGCGCATGGTGCGTGGCCTTGCCAATGCCGATGCTGCGACCATCGTCACGGCACGTGCCGACCTGCCCTTTGCGTCGGTAGATGACCTCTGGCATCGCGCTGGTGTTCCCGCGGCATCTCTGGTCGAACTCGCCCAGGCCGACGCCTTTCAACCCTCATTGTCGCTGGCGAGGCGAGAGGCGCTGTGGGCGATCAAGGCGCTGCGCGACGAGCCGCTGCCACTGTTTGCGGCGGCCTCGGCTCGCGCGCGCCACACGGTGCCGGAAATCCACGAGTCAGCCGTGGCATTGCGCGCCATGACATCAGGCGGCGAGGTCGTCGAGGACTACGGGCATGTCGGGCTGACCTTGCGCGATCATCCTGTGTCCTTCCTGCGTGCCGACCTGCGGCGCAAGCGCATCGTCTCTTGCCGCGAGGCCATGCAGGCGCGCGATGGCCAGTGGCTGGAGGCAGCCGGGCTTGTGCTGGTTCGACAACGTCCCGGCTCAGCCAAGGGCGTGATGTTCATCACGCTTGAGGACGAGACCGGCATCGCCAACCTGGTCGTGTGGGTGAAGGTCTTCGAGAAGTATCGCAGGGTCGTGCTCGGCGCCGGCATGATTGGTGTTTACGGGCGCATCCAAAGAGAGGGCGACGTGGTTCATCTCGTCGCCCATCGGCTGAGTGATCTCTCAGCCGATCTTGCCAGCGTTGGCGACCGGGACACTGCCTTCCCGCTGCCGCATGGGCGGGGCGACGAATTCCATCATGGCAGCCCCACGCCCGATCCACGCGGCATGCCGAAGGGGCCGAGGCCGAGGAATATCATTGATCCCTATCTGCACATCGATCAGATCAAGGTGAAGACGCGGGATTTTAAATAGGGGGCAATGCTGGGCAGCCGGCACAGTCCGCCGGTAACATCAAAATTTATTTGCGGCGCCTCGGCGTGCTGATATTATTCGGCCTTCGTAGCTTTCGAGGAGGAAAGGCTATGTTGTATCCCGGTCAGTGCTTGGGGCCGTGCGAGATTGACGTGCTCGCGCGCGTGTGTCGAACGGTATGCCAGGAACGAGGTCTATCGCTTCAATCCATCGACGCCGAGCGCACCGCCGCGCACCTGCTCAAGTTGTTTATGAACGGCTTGACGGGCGAGGAGGAATTGCTGGATGCCGAGAGGAACCGCGCGGTGCGCATATCCTATTCTACCGCACCTCTCGTGTGCACTGCTGCAGGCCAATTGGCCGGCGCAGCAGCCTCTTAGGGTCTCCTCTTCAGCCGGCGGCCGACAGGAACGCACTGCCATGCCGCGGGATTGGAAATAGGAAGCTCAATCGGTGCTTCTGTCATTTCAGAGAAAGGCCTTGAACGCCGCTGCGAGAGCGGCTGGATTTTCTTCGGCGACATGGTGCCCACTCTTGATCCCGTAGCCGCCCACGTTGTCGGCCCAGTGCTTCCAGATTGCGACCGGATCGCCATAGATCTGCTCCAGGTCGTCGTCGAGTGACCAAAGGCATAGCATCGGACAGCGCACCTTCCGGCCGGCCTCTCGATCCTCACGGTCATGGCGATGGTCGATCCTGATACCTGCGCGGTAGTCTTCGACCATCCCATGGACTACCGCGGGATCGTGGATCAGCGAAACCAACTCGTCATAGGCTTCGCGTCCCATCTCATCTGGCTGCAAGGCGCTATACCATACCATCGGGTCTACCAGGATGGCCCGTTCCGGCTTCTCGGGCTGAGCGAAGAAGAACCAGTGGTACCAATTGCGGGCAAATTTCCAGTCGGCACGCTCCAGATGCTCGATAACTGGCAATCCATCCACGGTGATCAGTTTTCGCACCAGATCGGGATGGTCCATCGCCATTCTGAAAGCCACCAGACTGCCACGATCATGCCCGGCGACGAAGAAACTGTGGTGGCCCAACCTTTCCATCACCTCCACCAGCGCCGAGGCCTTTGCCCGCTTGGACGAGAACCTGCTCTCCGGATCGTCCCGCGGTATGTAGGAGCGCCCGAAGCCGGGGAGGTCGGGGCACACGATCCTGAAATCTGCTGAGAGCAAGTCCGCGACGTGGCCCCACGTCATGTGCGAGCGAGGATGGCCATGGATCAGAAGCAGAGGCGGCCCAGATCCGCCATGCCGAAGCCGTATCGGTCCGCCCTCCGTTTCCACCATTTCAAGCACGAAGTTTTCGAACATCTATCCGTCCTCAGAATTGGCGGCTGTCCCCGTGAAGAACGTTCTGAGGATGGAATGGTTCGGGACGTTCGGGACGGGCCAATCGCCGCTGCAGGCACGTCGGCTTCCGGTTGGCTTCACGAAGAGCCCCTTTTGGAGGCGCGAATGGCTACAAGACGGATCTAACGGAGAAGGCCCTCGTCGTCGAAAGCGTCCCAGCCCTTCAACTTGGGCCGGGGAGGGTCATCTCTGGGGTCATTCCCGGCACCGCGACCCTTGCCGCTACCTTTTCCCGCTCGCGTCAGTGCGGCCTTACCGGCGCCGCGCCGTCTGTTCTGGGTGACTTGCTGCACATCCTCTTCGCGCCAAAGGCTTGGCAGATCACGATCAAGGACGTCTTCGATGTGCTTGGGATCGAAAACGTGGAAGGTGACGGCCTTGGATCGACCGCGCATCTTCACGGTGCGGGTGCCAATGCTTTGCAGCCGTCCGTCTTTGAGCCACTTGTGACGCTCGCGCGAAGAAATTGTGAGGATGTCCTCGGCCTCGCGCGGCAGGACCGGCAGCACCTCGATGGTTTCCAGCGTCTTGGCGATCTTGTTTGAGGCGGCCTCGAACTCTTCGGCATCGTCTTCGCCCATCCGCAATGTCATGTGACCGGTTTCGGCTTTGGCGTACTTCCTCACAGCCCATGGCAGACGGGCACGTATTTCACGCTCGATTCCTTTCGTGCGCACCGACGACCCAAGTGTCGCTGCTGGCGGCAGTGGCCACTCGGCAACCAGGGGCAACGAAGCGCTCATGTCTTGGCGAGAGCTGCGATTTCGAGGGGTAACAATTGCCGCAGCGATGCCATTGAGGATCTCCCGGGTTCGCGCAAAACGCACCAGCTAGTCGCTTCCTTCTCTTACGGTTTCGACCGCCAACGACCCAGCCGGCAGGGCCTTCAACAGCTCTGCCTCGGGTTTAGTGAGATGGATCCACGCCGCCCAATCCTGCGGGCGGAGCACCACAATCTGCCGATTGTGGATGGGTGCCACGTCCGGGCCAGGTTCCGTCGTCAGCATCGCGAATGTGGGTGGCTTGTTGCCTTCGCCATCGCGCCACAGGCCGGCGATTGCCATGAACGGGGTGCCGTTGAGAGTGAAGCGATGCTTCGCCTTTGGTGACTTCTTTCCGGTGAATTCGAAGAAAGCCGATGCCGGAATAAGGCAGCGCTTGCTGTTGGCGAAACTCCGTCCGTCAGAGCGGAAGTTGAAGACCGGCCCGCCCTTTGGCCCGGAGGGCGGAAAGGCAAAGGTCATGCGGGTGAGTTCGATCGTGTCGCCGGCGGCTCGCATGATCGGGGCAGGGTCGCTGATGCGGACGTCATCGGCCTGCGGCAAATCCAGTTCGGTTTGATGGGTGGGAATGTCGAGCGCCAGTGATTGCATCATCCGGCAATATTCGGCCCAGGCGATATGCTGCTCATAGTCATTGCACATAGCTGCCCCACGCGTTCGGTCAGTTGCAGAGTTATGTAAAATAGCGCGGCTTGCCCGCAACGCCACCGGCTACAAATTTTCTGCTATGCTCCGAAATCCTGGGCGACCCGCCCAAGCACCTTGCGTGGTTTGTCGGTGATGACATCTCCATGGCTTACAATGATGCGCTCAAGGTCGGGCTCATCAGACCATTTGCGGAAAGCCGCGCCCAGCGCCTTGCCGTCCTTGACAAAGAACCACCTGCCAACACGCGGCATGCTCGGCCGGTCAACGCCAAAGCCAAGCACACGCGCCATGATGTGGGCACCAATCCCATGGGGGTGGCGGACATTGGCTAGGATGTCGTTGACGACAAGGGTTGTACTGCCGTCGCGGCGCACGAGCAGCGCCGCTTCCTTTTCGGCCACACCCGGCACCGTCTCCATGCGAACGGAAGGATCATCGAAGATATTCGCAGTTGAATCGACTTTGATAACTTTCTCCACGGCTTCCCGCGCCCCTGGCGGGCAGACAATTTTCGCTCGGGGATAGCGAAGCTTCCAAGGCTTGATGTCGAGCCGATGGCCAGGGCCCGGCACGATGAGAAAGGCTGGATCGCCGAGCGCTTCAATCTCCTGCATTTCCGGTTCCGCAAGGGGAATGCAGCTCCAGATCGCGGTGCGGTCTCCCACCAAGCCGATGACCGTCATTCGTCGCGGAAAATGGCCAAGCGGCATCTGGATTTCGCCGCTGACCGTCAAGAGACCGTCAGCAACCGTTTCCAAACGGCCGTGCGGCTCAACTTGCCATGTCTCATGGAACCTCGGCATGCAACATCCACGCTTGGTTTGCATCGATAATTGCTGCGTGAGAATTTCGTTCCGTGCGCAAACAGCTGATGAAGCAAGGGCCTGCCGGACGTCTCCCTTGCAGGGCCGGGCCGTCGGCAAAGCTGAAGCCCCGCCTGCGACGGTCTTCACCCATACGGGCTTCCATCCCCGACGCGAGATCGGTCGCGCCGACGCTCCTTCCAACTGGTGGGTATCGAGACGTGGCGACGAGAGTGAGAGTGCGGACCGGGTTTGCCGTGACGGGTTGAAAGTCGGGAGAGAGGCTCCTGGCGCCCGTCGCGGAGAACCGCGATGCCCAGAAACACCGCTGGCGCCCGTTCCGGCAACGACCGGCCAGGCCTCTATCAGGAAATCACCGACAAGATCATCGCCGAGTTGGAAGCCGGACGCATCCCGTGGGTGCAGCCCTGGGGCACAGCGGCGGCAAAGGCGCCGCTCGCCGTGCCGGAAAACGCGTCGACCCACCGGCGCTACTCCGGCATCAACATTCTGATCCTGTGGGGCGCGGTCATCGAGCACGGTTTCACCGGCCAGAGCTGGCTCACATTCCGCCAGGCGCTCGGGCTCGGCGGCAATGTCAGGAAGGGAGAACATGGGACGACCATCGTCTACGCCGACCGCTTCGTGCCCGACGACGAGAAGAAGCGAGCCCGCGAGAGCGGGGACAAGGCACAGGCGATTCCATTTCTCAAACGCTTCACAGTCTTCAACGCCGATCAATGCGAGAACCTGCCGCAGGACATCGCCGCCGTCGCACCGCCACCTCTCCCGGGCATGATCGAACCGCAAGCAGAGGCGCTGATCCGGGCCACCGGCGCCGATTTTCGGATCGGAGGCAGCCGCGCCTTCTACAGCCCTGCGAGCGACTTCGTGCAGGTCCCGCCGCCAGCCGCCTATTTCGAACCGATCAATTGGCACCGCACCGCATTCCATGAACTGGGGCATTGGTCGGGTCATTCCTCCCGGCTCGGCCGTGATATGGCCGGTTCCTTCGGCTCCAAATCCTATGCGCGGGAGGAACTGGTGGCAGAGATGGCAGGGGCCTTTGTCTGCGCTTCTCTCGCCATCGTGCCGACGGTGCGCCATGCCGACTACATCGGCTCATGGCTGGCGGTCCTGCGAGAGGACAATCGCGCCATTGTCCGTGCCGCCAGCGCCGCCTCGAAGGCCGCCGAGTTCATCCTCGGTTTCCAGCCTGGCGTCGATCAGCAAGCGACCGCGGCAGCAGTGAATGACAAACGGAAGGCGGCGTGATGGGCCACGCCGACCCGGATTCGGGATCGCGCTTCGCCGGCTTCCCGGTTCGGTGGCCAGGAGAGTGAGAGGGGTGCCGGTATTTCATGACGGGTTTAGGGCGGAGAGAGAGGCTCTCGGCGCCCGTCGCGGAGAAAACACCATGGCTACTGCCGTTCAAAAGATCACCTTGTCGCCCTCGCGCGACATTCCTTTCAACAAGCTGGTGCTTGCCCAGACGAATGTCCGGCGCATCAAGGCCGGCGTCTCGATCGAGGATCTGGCTGCCTCGATCGCGCGCCGAGGCCTGATCCAGGGCATCCATGTTCGTCCCGTGCTCGATGCAGCTGGTGAGGAGACCGGCATGTTCGAGGTACCGGCTGGCGGTCGCCGCTATCGCGCGCTTGAAGTGCTCGTGAAACAGAAGCGGCTTGCTAAGACCACACCCGTTCCTTGTGTTGTCGGCAATTCTTCCGGCGCGATTCTGGCCGAGGAGGTCTCGCTCGCTGAGAATATCGAACACGCCCCGCTCCACCCGCTGGACCAGTTTCGCGCCTTCAAGGATAGGGTAGCAAGACGCGCCCGGCCTGGCTCAGCGCGATGCCGGTGGACATGCGTTCGAAGAGCGGTATGCCAAGTTCCTGTTCCAGCAGACTGATACGGTGCGAGATGGCCGGCTGCGTTCGGTTCAAAACGCGGGCCGCGTTCGAAAAACCACGTTGCCGGTAAACGGTCAGGAATGTGTTCAGTGCTTCAGCATCCATCTCTTCGCTATAAATAAAATCTATGTCCTAGACAAATATTAGAAATTGGACGAATGCCGGCAAGCCAAATAGCAGTGTCCTCGCTTGTGAATTGCGGAGGAGGTACGCTCATGGCCACACAGATCGACAAGGCGAAAGCGTTCAAGGCGCTACACTCCACCGAGCGTGGTTTCGTTATCCGAGTAGCCTGATGCCGTACAAGTTCCATGGGCCTCACCGTCATCGAGTGCCGAAAGCGCTATATCGGGTGAGGAACTGGAGAGAATATCATTGCGGTCTTGTGTCTCGCGGCGATGTTCGCATGTGGATATCTGTCGAGGCGATCGAACGCTGGAAAGCAGCTTGCCGAATGACGCCTGGCGGCCAGCGCCGCTTCTCCAATCTAGCGATCGAGACGGCGTTGGTCCTGGGCGCTCTGCATCGCATGCCGTTGCGCCAGACCGAGGGATTTGTTCGTAGCTTGATAGAGCTGATGCACCTCGACCTGACCGTGCCTGATCATACGACGCTGTCCCGTCGACGAAGAACCGTTGCGGTGACGGACTTTCGCTGGCCGCGCAAAGGTCCGGTTGACCTTGTCATCGACAGCACGGGATTGAAGTTCTACGGCGCAGGCGAATGGGCGCGGGCCAAACACGGCGAAAGCCGCCGATCCTGGCGAAAGCTGCACATCTCGGTCAACCCCGACGACAATGAGATCATCGCCTTCGAACGCACCGATGACGATACCTCGGATGCGTCGATGATTGGCGAACTGGTAGCAAACTCCGGCGGCAATATCGGCTGTGTCATTGCCGATGGAGCCTATGGTGGTGAGCCAACATACAAGGCGATCCGCGCTGCGCGACCGGCGCGCTCACCTCCTGATATCGTCATCCCGCCGGGCAGACCATCGATCTCGGACAAGGGCGAACCTCACGGCGGCAGCGAGCGGGAACGTCATGCTGCCGAGATCGCGCGACATGGTCGAATGGCCTGGCAGAAGCGACACGGTTACGGCAAACGCTCCCTCGTCGAAACCGCAATTTCACGCGTCAAGAGGATCAACGGCGGATGCCTGGCGTCCCGGACCCTCGGGTCGCAGCAGAACGAGATAGCCATTCACATCGCCATCGCCAATCGCAACATGCGGATCGCGAGGCTAATCTCCGAGCGCGTCCGCTGAAATCACTACAAAGTCTGCCTCAGCCGCTATAGGCTCCAATGCACCAGCGCCGTCCATAATAAGCGCCTTGGAGGCACCCTGCCGATTGTTCATTGGATGCGAGTGCCCGCTGCGGTCGTCTCCTTTCCGTGGACGTACTCGTCGCCGACGTGCGTCGATCTCAGGATGCTGTGCGCCTTCGACGGCCGCTTAAGAACTCCATGATGCCGTGTGCGCTCACCGGCCGGCTCAGCCCATAGCCTTGCAGGATGTCGCAGCCCAAATCCTTAAGGATCTCGGCCTGCCGCATCGTCTCAACACCTTCGGCGATGACTTCCACTCCCAAAGATCTGCCTATCTGCACAATCGATTGAACGACCTCTCGCTGCTGGGCTGACTCGGCGACTGGGCCGATTAGCTGGCGTGCAATTTTCAGCCGTCGCGGCTGAAGTTTCATCACGCTGACAATCGACGCGTGGCCGGTGCCAAAATCGTCAATTTCGATGTCGATACCAAGTTCCTTGATCTGATTGACGTTCCAGACCATAAGCTCATCATTGTCGTCGAGAAAAATTGACTCTAGAAGCTCGAACGAAAGGGTTCCTGGTTTTATTGAAAGCGACGTCAGGCTGTTGATCAGTTCCTCATCCTGCAGCCGCCTCGCAGAGACGTTGACAGAAGCGCGCGGCATCAGCAGCCCGGCTCTCTGCCACTGATCAAAGTCGTGAAGGGTTTGCTCGAGTATCAGCCGGTCAATAATCGCAACGACATCCAACTCTTCCGCAATCTTCAGGAACTCGGCCGGCGTCTGAAGTCCGCCGGTCGGATGGTTCCAGCGCGCGAGCGCCTCAACGCCCGCAACCTCCAGTGTTTTCGCGTCGAACTGCAGCTGGTAATGGGGAACGAATTCGTTACGTTCCAGGCCTGCAAGGATCTCATCGGCGACCCGTTTGGTCCGAACGATCTCAGACTGGAGATCTTGGGTGAAGAACTCATATCGATTGCGTCCGCGGCTCTTTGCCCGGTAGAGCGCTATGTCCGCGTTGACCATCAGGCGCGGGCCGTCGACAGCACCGTCCGCATCGACCGCGATGCCGACGCTGACCCCAATACGGCATTGGTGGTCTTTATAGGGCACTGGCTGTCGCAATCTCTGTAGAATGCCATCGGCCCGTTGGCTGAGTTGGTCAATCGAGATATCGCTGCTGCAGACTACGACAAATTCATCGCCTCCGACTCGGGCAACGAAATCGGCTGGCCGAACAGTCGATGTCAGCACCTTTGCGGTATGGATCAGCACGGCGTCCCCGACAGCGTGGCCGAGTGTGTCATTGATCTGTTTGAAACGATCGAGATCAAGATGCAGAAGCGCGGCGCCGCGGCCGGCGGTTGAACCTGTGGCGGCGTGGCTGTCAAGCATGATGTCGAGGTAGCGGCGATTTGGAAGGCCGGTCAGCGTATCGTGAAGCGCTGCATACTCATTGCGCGCCGTCGCCGCCTCGAGCTCAGCATTTCTCGTTTCGGCGAGGTCCTTTGCTTGCTCCAACTCCCGCGTCAGGGCCACATCCGCCGTCACGTCCCATTCCGCTCCGACCATTTTGTGCTTGGTATCATCACTGTAACTTTTGGCACGCGCGCGAAGATGTCGAACAATTCCATTGGGAAGCACGACACGATATTCTGAGGAATACAGACCCGTCGCGATCCCTTGCTTGAAATCCAGCTTGGCCTGCTCAAGATCGTCGGTGTGGATTGATCTTGACCACTCTTCGAAGGACCTCGGTTCGCCATCTGCCGGCTTTCCATAAATTTCGTTCAGGCGGTCGTCCCAAAATATGATGTCTGAGTCGAGATCCTGCTCCCAGACGCCAATTTGCGAGGCGTCAAGCGCGAGTTCCAGCCTCTCCGAAAGCTGTGCAAGCCGTCTTTCGCTGCAGCGCAGATCGGCGTAGTGCTTACGCCGTTGCTCGAGAAGCCGCCCTGCAATGACTATGGGAACCACGACCAGTGCGCCGCCGATGAGCATTGCCAGTCGCAAAATCCAGGCGTTGCTGGGGGTAGCATTCCAACCACCCTTGGGAATAGCGGCAATCTGCCACGATCCTGTCGGCAGCCGTACCTCGGCCGTGACGGGATTGCTTTCGATCACGTGCGCGGGACCGTAAAATCGCGCGCCGCTTTGGCCGAGAGAGTCCTTGCCCGTCAGGGCGATCTCGATCGGCAGTTTCTTGCCTAAAAGACCACTGTCCTCGTACAGCTTTTGAATGTCGATTACCGCAGCCACTATGCCCCAGAACGTCTCGGTAGGGCGGTCACGGTCAAGGAAGACTGGAAATCGCCCGACGAATGCCTGCCCCCCTTGTTTGAGTTCTACCGGTCCGGCCAACACCAGTCGTTTGGAATCGCGTGCCCGAAGTACCGCTTCACGCTGCTCTTCATCCTTACCAAGGTCCAGTCCAACTGCCTTTTCATTGCCTTCCATCGGATACATCAACGAAATGACCAGGCCAGGGGCCGCGCCAATGTTTCTGAGATGTGTCTTCTCGCGAAAGATGCTCTCTGCCAGCTTGGCAAAGCGGGCTTGGCTCATATTCGGTTCGGTAACGATCGTCGCGATCAGGCCGCGCGCCAATTGGAGATCCCCATTGACGTTGCCCTCGAGATTGGCGCGGATGAGGTTCATCTCCTTCGCAACGTCAACGCGCATTGCCTGCTCGGCAACGACGCTGTTTTGATGGTCGGCAAAAAATCCAGCGATCAACAGCACGACGAGGGCAATCACTGCCGGAAGACTGGTCCAGGTCATCAAGGTGCGGAAGCGCTGCTGCATTGCAAATGGCAAGGTGGAATCTCGATCGGCCAAGCTTCCGATTGGCCAAGGCTATCAGAGCGAACTTAATCGAATCTTGGTTCGCCTACTCAAAGTTTAGAAAGACATTTCTTTGCCGGTTAGGCAAATACTGGAGGCGGCCAGTACGTCAGGGTTTCTTCCGGTTGGCTTTTTTTGATGGAATGGCGCCAGACGACTTCGACAAAGGGCTTCAGTGCTCCGTGTCCGCTACAGACATCGGAGGAGTGCGTTATCTAACTTCGACGATCTTTTGTCGCAAGGCGTTTTCGATGGGATCAGGCATGGTGCCAGCGCTGGTCGCGGACGCACTGAGATGAAGATAAAGCGGCTTGCCGGCGCGTACCATGGCACGCGCGATCGCGAGCTCGGCTTCAGTCTTGGCATTCTCTTTCTGTGTCATGTTGTCGGCGGCAATGAGCCGCTTCAGCGCCCGCAATGTCTCACCCCGGGCCCAGCCCACTTCGACGCGATGGCACGAGGTGAGTTTAATGACGCTGCATTGGATTCATCGAGCGGCGACGGTTGCATTGAGTACCCGTCCCCCGCGCGTTTTCGAGACATTTGATATCGCGACATAAGTTTCCGAACGAAAACTGCGTTCAGCGAGGGCAAATGAGGGACTAGTTCGCCGATGTCCTGAAAACGGTTGATTTCCGGGCAGAGGCCAAGTCGCTTATAAACGCGTTTCGGTTGAGCTCAGCAACGTCTTTTGAAGGGCCGCTTTGCGCCGCTTCTCCGTGATGACCTTGGCAAGCGGAAACGAAACGGCTCCGCTATTGGAAATGGGCAGGTCGGCGCCAGTCGGGCCAACTGTCAGCCCTGGGCTATAGACGAGCCGGCACCCTGAGTTGGACATAGGGTCACCGGCCGATCCTCTCACACTCGTCGAGCATCCCGCCGAGTTCCTGGCAAAGAATGACTTGGCCCAAACCGTTCGAATTGTCGTCCAGGCCCATCCGCCGGTTATAAGACGACACCTGGTCCCTCAATTGAGATACCCGGCCAGCGCTATGACCGCTGGAGTAGGCCCATCCGCCTACAGCGCATATGATCAGTGCAGAAACGAAGACGGCAAGTGTCAACTTGTTACCGTGCACCTTTTCAGGCAAAAACTTAACAACGCTTTGCATGAACTATTATCTACAGTTGCCATTTTACGGGCCTCAAGTGTGACGCAAAAAGATAAACATTTTCTTGGGCGCCCGATCACCGAAATGCGCATAGATGTGGCAGATGGGCGCCGTTTTCTACAGGCTGGGGTTTCGGTATGCGCCCCCGAGTTGCGGCATTACCAAGTCCCCACTGGAAAACCAGCAGCAGGCAGGCATCCTCCTCATGTCCGGCGGATTGCTGACGTTGTCAGTGGGAATGCCTCTTCGCAGACGCTAGACAGGCGTTCGGGCAGCATTGGTCATTTTCTGAAATTCAGAAAGAATCTCCGGGAAACTCTGCGCAAGATATCGAACAATGCGGGCGTTCTCCAGCAGCCGGCTGAGATACCCCGTGGCCACCACCAGATCCAGATGGTCAGATCCATAGCTCTCCTCGACAAGCCGGTATTCCTTATCGAGTTTGGTTGACTCGTTCTCCATCAATGCGATCTGCGCGTCGCTCAGCCCGGCAAGCTTTTTCGGCTGCGACGTATCGGCAAGCTGTGACTGAGGGGTCGCGCCGACCAGGGACTTTGCGTAGTTGATCGAGAATTTGTTCATGGCGATCATCAGTTGCGCCGCCTCGATCTGACGCACCGCGGCCAACTTCCGTAGTTCGATGAATGTGTTGGTCGGGACGAAGCGGTCCTTGAGCATGTCGACCGCTTCCCGACAGATCCCTTTCAGCAGATGTTTTTTAAGCCTGATTTGGGCGATGTTGACATTCAGGGTTCTCGCGATGGTCTCTTCAGGGACGCCGCTGTCGATGGCTTTCAGGATCATGAAGTGTTCCTGGATCGTCGCGAGCCGGCTCACCCGTTTGTTGTAGGTGAATGCCTCGTCATCGTTGGCCACCAGACAATCAACCTCAGTGGCGCCTATCTCGCGCAAGATCTCGATACGCATGTGGCCGTCGACCAGCAGGTACTTTCCCGGCGTGTCTTTGTCCCTTGCGACCACGGGCAGTTCCACAAGTCCGATCTCGCGAACGGATGACCTGACCTGTTGGTATTTCGGAGTTTCCCTGGCGCTTTCGGTAAACAGGTGAAGCGGCTGGATGTCTTCAAGCCGAAGGCGAATTGTATCGCGCTCAAAAGCGGATTTTATGTCCTGAATTGTAGGGTGCTCTGTGGTCATGCGGGCTCAACTCTGCTGATCCTGGCCGCCAGGTTTCGTGGAAGGGTGTTCAGTCCTTCGGCCGCAAGAAGGTCCTGGAATGCCTCTTCTGCCATCAGTTGCCGCAAGGCGTGGGTGACAAACAGCAGGCGGTTTCGCGTTGCGTCCGCTTTCCGGACAAGAATGCGTTTTCTGTCCGTGTCGGCTTTGAAAGCCTTGATCAATGCTGATGCTGAAGGAGTCTTCGTGCGATCTGGCAGGAACGTTCCCAGACCTTTCCCGCGCCTGCGGCGGTTCTCAAT
>NZ_RZQG01000059.1:0-14483 GCF_003998635.1 Mesorhizobium sp. M7D.F.Ca.US.004.03.1.1 | reverse complement strand
CGTTGATCACCTTCCAGTCGTCGAAGCGCGGGGCGGCATCGGGGTTGGTGATCTTTTCAATGAAGGCGCTCTTGTCGATCGGCGCGAACAGGCCCGAACGCTTCAGGTCGGCGGTGACGATCTGCGAAATCTGCGCCCCAAGCGCGTCGCCGCCCTGGAAATCCGTGATGGCGATCGGCAGCGGCTCGACATTGCCCTTGTTGACGTTGAGCTCGACGAGCGCCAGCGCCGGCAACGTGCCAGCCGCGGTCATGCCCGTCGCCATTGCTGCGACCATCAGGAGCGGCTTGAGGATTGATTTCATGTCTTCTCGCTTCTCGCACTGATTTTCGGATGTCAGGGCCCTAGAGGCCCAGCATCTCCCTTGGATCGAAGGTGACGCGGACGTCGGCCCAGATGTCCTGTTTGCCGGCAGGAACCTGCAGGCCGGTGACATCGCATTTCTGCACCGCGCGAACGGCACTTTCGTCGAACTGGCGGTTTCCGCTCGACTTTTCGACCGCCGGGCGCCCGTCCAGCTTACCGGACGCATCCAGGTTGAACCGCACCACGACGACGAAATTCTCGGAACCTTCAAGGCCGACAGGAAGCGTCCAGCAGCCGCCAAGCTGGCTTTCCAGGGCGCCCATTTCGGATCTGGAAAGCTTCTGGCCCTGATCCTTGTCGCCGCCAAGCGACGCCTGCTGGGTCGAGCGCTTGGCGCCGCCGCCGGATGGCTTCTGCTTGTCGAGGAGAGCGGAGATCTCGGCGGCGTTGAATTGCTTGTCGTCGGACTTCGGCTTCGACGACGCTTCCTTGACCGGCTTGTCGGCATCCTTGCGGTCCGGCGCCTTGGCGCTTTCGGCCTGCGCCGGCTGCGGCTTCGGCCGCGCTTCCGGCGCGGGCGCCGAGTCGGGCAGCTGCGTCGCCTCAGCGGGCGGCTCCTGCGCTATCGCCTCGGCAACGGCGTCAGGCTTGACCTCGGGCGTCGGATTGATGGCGGCGGTCTTGTCCTGCGGCGGGGGAGTCGGCGCCGGCTTGGCCGGTGTCGGCTTGGGGTCTGCCTGCTTGACCGGCTCGGGCTTGACCTCTTCCTTGGGCGTCGGCGCCGGCGCCACTTCGGTTGCCGGAATAGGCTTCGGCTTCTCCTGCGGCTTCGGCACGTCCTCGGGCTTCGGCTTCTCGATCGGGGTCGGCGCGGGCGGCGGAGCCGAGGTCATGTCGACGGGCTTCGGCTTGGCTTCCGGCGTTATCGGCTTGTCGGTATCGGCGCTGTTCTCGCCGACCTTCTGCGCATCCGGAACAATGTCCGGGCGCTGCGTCGGCACAGGTGCCGGCTTTTCATGCATCACGGCCTTCTTGTCGCCCTGCAACGTCTGCGCAATGGCTTCCATCGGCACGATGTCGACCGCGACCGACTCGACGTCGGAGGACGGAAGCGCGGCCGGCGCCGTCAGCGTGAACAGGCCGAAGGTCAGCGCCGCCGCATGCAAGATCACCGATGTGGTGAGGCCGGTCTTCATCTTCTTGTCTACTGATCCTGTTCCTGCAGTGACATCAGGCCGAGATTCTTGTAGCCAGCGGCTTGGATGAGGGCCATCACCTTCATCGCGGTGCCGTAGTTGGTTAACTTGTCACCGCGGATGAAGATGCGCTCGTCATAGCCGGTCTTGGAAATCGCCTGCAGCTTGGCCACCAACTCCTCCTGCGGGATTTCGGTTTCCTGCAGGAAAATCTTGCCCGTAGCGTCGATCGTAACCATGATCGGCTGAGTATCAGCATTCATCGCCTTGGCCTTCGTCTCCGGCAGGTCGACCGGCACGCCGACCGTCAGCATCGGCGCCGCGACCATGAAGATGATCAGCAGCACCAGCATCACGTCGACCATCGGCGTGACGTTGATCTCGGACATCAGCGCATGGTGACGGCCGCGCCGCCTGTGGCCGCGCCCGCCGCGTCCTCCCATGCCCATGGACATACCCATCTGCTACTCCTCAGGCCTTGGGGGCCACTTTTTCATCGATTTGGCGCGAGAGTATGGCGGAGAACTCGTCGGAGAACCCTTCCATGCGCACCGCTATCTTGCTCGCGTCGGACGACAGCTTGTTGTAGGCGATGACGGCGGGAATGGCGGCGAGCAGGCCGATGGCCGTCGCCAGCAGCGCTTCGGCGATACCCGGCGCAACCACCGCGAGACTGGTGTTCTTGGAGCCGGCGATTGCCTGGAACGACGTCATGATGCCGATGACGGTGCCGAACAGGCCGATGAAGGGTGCGGCCGAGCCGGTGGTGGCGAGGAAGCCGAGGCGCCCTTCCAGCTTCTCCATCTCGCGGGTCAGCGCCAGGTCCATCGCCTTGTCGATGCGGGTTTGCAGGCCGAGCGGCGTTTTGGCGCCCTTCTCGAAGCTCTTCTTCCACTCGCGCATCGCAGCCACGAAAATGGCGCCCATGCCGGTGGTCTTGCGGTCGGCGAGCGTGCGGTAAAGCTCCTCCAGCGACTGCCCCGACCAGAACACCTGCTCGAACCGGTTGAGCGCCAGCCGCATGCGGGCGTAGGAAACCAGCTTGTCGACGATAATCGCCCAGGTCCAGACCGAGGCGCAGAGCAAGCCGATCATGACCAGCTTGACCACCCAGCTGGCCGAAACAAACAGCGACCAAACCGACAATTGCGCGCCCGGATCGGCGAGTGCGATATTTTCCATCGTTACGTCCTTAAGATTTTCCGGGCGAAGCTGGCGGCTGGCCCCTGGCATCCCTTGTGGTCGGTTCGCACGAAGCTACCGGAACAACCCCAAACTGTGCCGTTCTCGGCCTTTTCGGGGCAAATATTGGTGAAAGGAAGGCGCAGGATCGCGCCAATTTTCACCACTCTCTTCATGAACCGTTATGGTTAAGGATGGGTTAGTATATAAGGCGCGGCGCATTGCCGCGCCCAGTGGCAAGGCCATCAATTCAATGGCTGCGCCTAGGGTGTGCCGAGATTCAGGTCAGGCCAAGCCGAAAACGGTAGATTCCGAGAACCGGAGCGGAGCGTACTTTTCGTACGCGAGCACCGGAAGCGCAGGAAGCTGCTGTTTGCAGGCCGGCATCACCTGAATATCAGCGCACCCTCGGCATGAACGCCGCCACCCACTCCCTGGGAAAGCGCCTTGGGCGGCCATTCTCGCCGATGATCGCGGCCTCGACCTTGGCCTCGACCAGCACCTCGTCGCCGCGCTTGAGCTGCTGCGCCATGAAGATGCGCGCGCCGGAAATGTCCTCGGTGCGGGTGTCGACCGTCAGGATGTCGTCGATGCGGGCCGGGCCGCGAAAGTCGATCTCCATGCGACGCACCACCCAGACTATTCTTTCGCCATGCTTGCCGTCTGCAAGCTCGGTGTGGTGCACGCCGGTCAGCCGGAGATAGTCGGAGCGGCCGCGTTCGAAGAATTCGAGATAGCGCGCATGATAGACGACACCGGAGAAATCGGTGTCGGCGTAATAGACCCGCGCCATCAGCCGGTGGCCGAACGCCGTCAGCGCGCCGGAAAGCCCGGCCAGCAGCGTCGCCGATTCACCATGATCGCCCATTGCGCTTCCTTTTTCAGCCCCGCCGAGGCACCTGTTCTCGCGTGACATAGCATCGGATGGCACTGTTGACGGCGATGATCAAGACCTTGATGGCAGCGCTGCTCGGGCTCATGGCTCTGGCCGGGCCCAGCCAGGCGGCGAGCTTTTCAATGAAGCGCGGCCTCAACCTCGACCAATGGGTCACATGGCCCGACGAAGACCAGTGGGGCGACGCCAAAGCCATCCTGCCCTATCCGGAATGGCGGAAATTCCTCAGGGATGACGATCTCAAGGCTTTGAAGGACGCGGGCTTCGATTTCCTGCGCATGCCGGTCGACCCCTCGCCCTTCCTGTCCAGCCAGACCGTGGCGTTGCGCGACGATCTCTATGCCAGCGTGCTGGACTCCGTGCGCATGATCAACCGCGCCGGGCTGAAGGTGGTCGTCGACATGCACCTGATCCCGGCCGGCGGCAGCCGCAAGATCGGCATGGCGCAAGTGATGGAAGACCCGCGGACCTTCGACGCCTATGTCGACATGGTGCGCAGGATGGCCCGCACGCTGGCGAATGAAGATCCCGCCCAAGTCGCTTTCGAGCCGATGAACGAACCGATCGTCGATTGCGACAGCGACAGCACCAGCCTATGGCCGGACCGCCAGCGCAAACTGTTCGCCGCGGCGCGATCCTCGGCGACGAAATTGACCCTGGTGCTGACTGGCGCTTGCTACTCGGCCGCGAGCTCGCTGGAGAAGATCGACCCGAAGACGATCCCGGACGACAACGTCATCTGGACCTTCCACTCCTACGACCCGTTCCTGCTTACCCATCAGGGCGCGACCTGGGCCGGCGACTTCATCCCCTATGTGACCGGCCTGCCCTATCCGCTGACCGCGGTGCCGCGGGCACAGCTCGACGCGACGCTCGACACCATTCGCGCCAGGATCAAGGCCGAGGCGCCCTGGACGCGGCAAAGCGGCCTGCTTGCCTATCTCGACGAACAGGTCGCCAGCATGGACAGTCCCGACAAGCTGCTCGGCCTGATGGATGCGCCGTTCAAGAAGGTCGAGGCCTGGGCGAAGGCCAACGGCGTCAAGCCGGAAAACATCACGCTGGGCGAGTTCGGCATGATCCGCCAGGAATATGGCAACGCCTATGTGATGCCCGCCGAGTATCGGGCCGCCTATGTCAGGGACATGATCTCGTGCGCCGAAGCACATGGCTTCTCGTGGTCGGTGTGGAGCTATGGCGGCGCCTTCGGCATCGTCGATGCCTTCAACGGCGACAAGGCCGAGCCGGACGTGCTGGACGCGATCAACGGGCTGCGTTGACCGTTCAGGCAAGATCGATCGAGAAGACTCCGGGAGCATTCCAAACGCACCTGCGCAATGCTGAAGCCAAGCCCGCCTGAGACAACGTAGCGGCGCTCTGGAAAATTACTCCTCCTGGAACAGGTTGATCTGCTGCTGCGCCAGATCCTTCGGCGCGTCGAGGCCGAGATGGCGCCAGGCATTGGCCGTCAGCATGCGGCCGCGCGGCGTGCGTTGGATAAAACCCTGCTGGATCAGATAGGGCTCGATGATGTCCTCGATGGCGTCGCGCGGCTCCGACAGGCCGGCGGCGATCGTCTCGATGCCGACCGGGCCGCCGCCGAAATTGCGGGCGATCATGCTGAGATAGCGGCGGTCGAGCGCGTCGAGGCCGAGCGCATCGACCTCCAGCCGGGTCAACGCCTCGTCGGCGATCTTGCGGTCGACATGGCCGTCGCCGGCGACCGAGGCGAAATCGCGCACGCGGCGCAGCAGCCGGCCGGCGATGCGTGGCGTGCCGCGCGCGCGGCGCGCGATCTCCAGTGCGCCATCGTCGCCGAGCGGCATTTGCAGAATGCGCGCACCGCGCCGCACGATCTGCTCCAGCTCCTCGACCGTGTAGAAATTGAGCCGCACCGGAATGCCGAAGCGATCGCGCAGCGGGTTGGTGAGCAGGCCAAGCCGCGTTGTTGCGGCGACCAGGGTGAAACGGGCAAGGTCGATCTTGACCGAGCGTGCGGCCGGTCCCTCGCCGATGATCAGGTCGAGCTGGAAATCCTCCATCGCCGGATAGAGGATTTCCTCCACCGCCGGGCTCAGCCGGTGGATCTCGTCGATGAACAGCACGTCACCTTCCTCGAGATTGGTGAGAAGTGCGGCAAGATCGCCGGCCTTGGCGATCACCGGACCAGAGGTCGAGCGGAAATTGACGCCGAGCTCGCGCGCCATGATCTGCGCCAGCGTCGTCTTGCCGAGGCCCGGCGGCCCGACGAACAGCACGTGGTCGAGCGCCTCGTTGCGGCCCTTGGCGGCCTCGATGAACACTTTGAGATTGGCCCGCACCGCCGCCTGGCCGACGAAATCGTCGAGCGTCTGCGGCCGCAAGGTCTGCTCGGCATCCTCGCCGCGTTTTTCCGGCGCAATCAGGCGGGGCGACAGGCTCATGCCGCCTTCCTTGCACACGGCAAGGGGCTGGACAAGTGGCGGTTCACCGCGCCAGTTCCTTCAGTCCAAAGCGGATCAGCTTCGGCGCATCGGCATCCTCGCCCGCCGTCTTCAGCGCGGCCGCCACAGCATTGGCGGCCGTGTCGCGCGAATAGCCGAGATTGACCAGCGCCGAGACCGCATCGGTGATTGGCGCGGATGCGACGCCGTCGCCGAGCTCCTGCTTCAGGCCGATGGTCCCCGAGGCAGTGCCGGCATAGGCCGGCGCCTTGTTCTTCAATTCGGTGACGATGCGCTCGGCCACCTTCTTGCCGACGCCGGGTGCGCGCGAAACCATGGCGATGTCGCGCAGCGCAATGGCATTGGCGAGATCGGCCGGCGCAAGCGTCGACAGGATGGCCAGCGCCACCTTGGCGCCGACGCCCGGCACATTGTTCATCAGCAACCGGAACCACTCGCGCTCCAGCTGCGACTGGAAGCCGTAGAGCCGCAGCATATCCTCGCGCACATAGGTCTCGATGAACAGCACCACCGCTTCGCCGGGCGAAGGCAGCGCGGCCAGCGTGCGCGCCGAGCAATAGGCGACGTAGCCGACGCCATGGATGTCGACGAGGCAATGATCCTCGTCGACCTCGTCGAGCGTGCCCTTGAGCTTGCCGATCATTGGACGCAGCCCCCGTTAGGGATGAGTATCGGGCGCAATGAGCTCGACATCTGGAAAGTACTTTCTGAAACCTGCGGGATCGCGAGTAAGAATGGGATAACCTCGGATGGCAGCATGAGCCCCAATCAGGAAGTCGGGCATCACCTTCTCTCGGGGTCCGCCCAACCGCCGATAAACCGAGAACGCTCTCGACGCCGCAAAAGCCGCTTCGAACGGGAGACTTTCGCGCCGGAACTCATCTTCAGGCAAGGCATCATCGACATCGTCTATCGCCTCATAGCGCATCGAAAACTCGGCGTAGATGATCTGATTGATGACCAGGCTGCCTTGCTCGAGGGCGGACACCATTTTGGACCACGACCACTTTGACCAGACGGGATCGCGAACGGCGACATCGATAAGTACATTGGTGTCGACAAGCGTCGCCAAGATCAGCGATCCCGGGTCAAAGCCATGACGGCATCGGCATTCATTGTCTGATCGCCGCTGCCCTCAAGCCGATCGAGCGCAGCAAGAAAACGATCCAGTCTTTCGCGGTCGGCCAACCGCCTCTTGTCATGCTTCGGCGTGATCGTGATCTTGCCGCCCTCAATGCCGAAGATGACTTCGCTGTTGGCGCCAATCCCAAATGTCTCCCGCAAATCCCGTGGGATTGTCACTTGGCCTTTGCTCGTCACACGCATGAAACGTACCTTTCTTACAAGTAAGGAATATTCCAACTGCGTGAACAAGTCAAGAACATCCCTAGCCGGCAAGCGCCATCCGATAGACCACGCTCTGCCGGTGATGCGCGTGGCAAATGGCGATGGCCAGCGCGTCGGCGGCATGTTCTGTGTCGAAAGTCGCTTTCGGCAACAGCACCTTGACCATCATGTGGATCTGCTTCTTGTCGCCATGGCCAACGCCGATCACCGCCTTCTTGACGGCGTTGGGCGCATATTCGGCAACGACGAGGCCCGCACGCGCCGGCACCAGCATGGCGATGCCACGCGCCTGGCCGAGCTTCAACGTCGCCACGGCGTCCTTGTTGACGAAGGTCTGTTCGACGGCCGCCTCGTGCGGCATGGTGCTGTGCAGGATCTCGGCCAGCCCGTCATGCAATTGGCACAGCCGCGTTGCCAGAGCCGCCTTGTCGTCGGACTTCACCGTGCCTGAGGCAATGAAGCGCAGCGAGTTGCCGAGGCTTTCGACGATGCCCCAGCCGGTGCGCCGAAGCCCCGGATCGATACCGATGATACGAATCGCTTCCGCCATTTGCCGACTTTACCTCCGGCGTACAGCGATGCCAGCGAAATGTGAACAAACCGGAAACGAAACAGCGACTGGCTCGAGAGACTGTTTCGAAATTCGCTCTGGTGAGTCATATGGTGGTGGTTTCGAGAACCGTAGCGCAGCGGACATTTGGTCCGTGAGCAACGGAAGCGCAGAAAACGCCATCAGATGGCCGACAGAGTAGAATTTCCAAACAGGCTCTTAGCCCCGGGCGAAAGCCGTGTTCAGCAGGCTGATCTGGTCGGAAACCGGATTGAGGCGGCGAGCCATCGGTTGCATGTCGACCACGGCGCCGGGGCCATAGATCTCCTCGTCCATGCGGCGAACCAGTGCCTGCAGGCGCAGCGAGCGGGTGACGAGGTCGAGGAAATCCTCGGGCAGTTCGGCCCAGCCGGCGGCTTCGTCATGGGCAGAAGCGGTGTCGAGACGCACCTTGGACTTCTCCGACGCGACTTGGTCGCGGGTCATCTCGCCGGAGTTGGCGGCGCGCTGCAAAAGCAGCCAGGAGGCAACCTGCATCAGCCTGGTGGTCAGTCGCATCGATTCGGCGGCATAGAGCGTGGCCGCCAGCCTGGACAGTTTCTTCGCCTCGGCCCGGCCCTTGCCGTCGAGATACTCCGCCGCCTGTTCGACCAGGCCCATACCTTCCTGGTAAAGCGGCTTGAAGGATTGCGAGAAAACCCGGCGCTCCGCCAGCTTGACGGTTTTCGCACTGCCCTTCGAAGGCTCGTTCATTGATACGCCCCTGCACTTGCAACCGGCTGATTCGGCTCCCTGCCGTACACCCGGAACCCTATCTGACTGAAGCTTGAAAATGCGCTTCGTCACCGGTGAAGGCAAGCACATGTTTAACAGAAGGTTAACGGCGAGCCGATGTCGGGCGGCGCCTCTGAAAATCGGATAAAAGGGGAAATGCGGACAAAAAAAGAGCCGCGGATAAGGCGGCTCTCAGGAGTTTAACAGGGAGGCGTCAAACAAAGTGGCTCCAACCACTCGGTAAGAATCCAGATCACTGGATGAACATAGTAAACACCTGTAAAGCTTAATGAAGCCTTAACCGCGCGGATGTTTTTGACCGAACGCCGCCATCCTGTGCCGTAACAGTACAGCCTCACTGCCTCTGGTTCAGCTCAGGCCGTCTTCCAGACCGCAGGCAAAGCGATGAAGGCAAATAGCAGCATGCCCGCATAGAACCCGATCGAGGAAATCCCGAGCAGCGGTTCTATCCCCGGATTGCCGGCGAGCAGAATGTAAAGGCCGATCATGAGCCCGATACCGCTGATGGCAGTCAGCCAGAAATGAACTTTGGCCAGGGCCTTTTGCCCGACAGCCGGAAACAGATGGTAGAAAAAGGCGAAGACCGCCGACATCAGCCATCCGGCCACCATCGTGTGGGCGTGGGTTGGCATCTGGCCATGGTCATCGCTGATCGCCATGTGGATGCCGAGCGCCATGCCGCACAACGCATAGATGATGGCCAGCGTGAAGAAATTCCGTGCTACCCCTTGCATAATGTCCCCTCGAATTGCCTTTTCCCGTTTCTCGGGAATGGGTTGATCGTCAGGCGACTGTTGTCGCCACCGGGCTCCCGGCGTTAGCGCACTAGCATCGGCGATGTTTCCGGACGATGTCGCGCCAACCCCTCCCGACGATTCGTATATTAGCAGGAAATCAGATAGCGCGTTCACGATCTCAGCCGCTTCTTCATTGCGCTGAAACAGAGCCGGATTTTTCGTGACATCGTTCCGAAACAGGCGCCGCGCTAAACGCCCGCTCCTCTGACGGCGGCCAATCCGCGCCGCCGCAAACCTGACACTGCAGGAGCAACCCATGGACTGGTACTCGATCGTCAAATTTCTTCACGTCGCCACTGCCATTCTGTGGGTCGGCGGCGGCTTCGTGCTGTTCCTTCTCGGCATGCTTGCCGAACGGGCGGGCAACATCGAGGAAAAACTGCAGGCGATGCGCGCCAGTGGTCAGCTGGGCGGCAGGTTCTTTGCGCCGATGTCGATGCTGACGCTGATCTTCGGTCTCATCATGTGCTGGTTCTGGGTCGGCTTCTCCGATCTGTGGATCCTGATCGGCCTGGCCGGCTACGCCACGACGTTTTCGATCGGCATGCTCATCTTCAAGCCGACCGGAGAGCGCATGGGCGCGATGATCGCCGAGGAAGGCGTCACACCAGCTGTTCTAGCCATCGGTGAGCGCATGATGAGCGCGGCACGCTTCGACTATGCGGTGATGCTGGTGATCATTGCCGACATGGTGCTCAAGCCGACCGCGCATGACATCGGCATCCTCGCCGGCATGGTGCTGGTCGTCTTGGTGGGCGCCACACTTGCCTTTGGCGGCAACCGTCGCCTGGTGCCGAGCGCCGCCTGACCCCTGGCGGTGAGGGGCGGTTGCGCGGCGGCCTTTCTACATCAGGCCGACGATACCATCCCACAGCAGCTTCAGCGCCACGACCGCGACGGTTGCGTATGTGAAGGGATAGAAGGTCTCCGGGCGCATCCGGCGCACCAGCCACGCCCCGGCGATGGTCGACAGCGGCGCCAGCGGCATCAGCACGGCCGACGCCGTCAGATTGGCGGTGTCGAACTGGCCGAGCGCGAAATAGGGCACCAGCTTCAGCGCATTGGTGGCGGCAAAGAAGATCGCGGCGGTGCCCGACAGAACCTTCGGATCGAGCCGGATCGGCAAGGCATAGACCTGGAAGGGCGGCCCGCCGACATGGGCGACGAAGCTGGTGAAGCCGGCGACCGTGCCCCAGACGGCGGCGGCCACGCGGTTGGGCGCGGCCGCGTGATCGGCGCCGTGGCGGAACTGCAGATAGAGCCAGCGCAGGACGAAAATGATCGCGACGGCGCCGACGATGAGCCGCACCGCCTCTTCGGTTACCAGTGCCGCCGTCAGCCAGCCGAGACCGATGCCGATGACGGCGCCCGGCATCATGTCGACCAGCATCTTGCGGTCGTAAACACCCCACCATGTCCACACCGAGACGATGTCCATCAGGCACAGGATCGGCAACAGGATGGCCGCCGCCTGCACCGGCGGCATGGTCAGCGCCATCAGCGGCACGCCGACGAAGCCGACAGCGCCGCCGAACCCGCCCTTGGACAGGCCGACCAGAATGACCGCCGGAATGGCAGCCGCGTAGAACCACGGATCGAGAAGCAGGCCTGACATGGGAGGGGACTGGTCCGGAGGGAAAGCGTGTCGACGCTTGAATAACCCAGAAAGCCGGGCGGAGCGACAGCAAATGTGAGCGTGGCGGCCGCGCATCCGGCCGACGCCGACCAGTGCCTATCGGCGGGCCGAGACCAGCAGGAACATCGGCCGCTCGAGCTCTTCCGCCAGTTCCGGCTTGGCCGCGATCTGCTCGGCAGTCGGGCAGAATTCCTCGACATGGTCGATGGTGAAGCCGGCTTGGATCAGAGCGTTGAGCGTGGTGCCGATCGTGCGGTGATGTTTCACCACGCCCTTGGCCAGCCAGTCGGTGCTGCGCGGCCCCTCAACCAGATACTGGTCGACGGGCCATGTCTTTCTTCCCGCGACGTCGATCGACCAGCCGGGTTTGGTCGGCGCCATGAAGATCGGATGCTCGGTCGAGAAGACGAAATGCCCGCCGGGCGACAGGGCCTGATGCGCGGTCCCGAACAGGCGCATCACGTCCTCGACATAGTGCAAGGCGAGCGAGCTGTAGACGAGATCGAAGCTGGCTTGCGGCAAGCTGAGCTGGTCGAGATCGGCTGTCTCATAGCTTATGCCCGCATCCGGGCCGGCGGCCCTCGCCCGGGCAAGCATCTTCTCTGACAGATCCAGGCCAAGCACCCGCGCCGCCCCATGCTCGTGGGCCCAGCGGCAGAACCAGCCGAAACCGCAGCCGAGATCGACGACCCTCAAGCCGCTGACATCGGGCAGCATCGCGTGCAGCGCCGGCCACTCGGCGGCACCATCCAGGCCTTCCACGGAGCGGCCGAGCTGACTGTAGCCTGCGAAGAAATCCTCGCGGTCGTATATGTTCTGCGCCATTATCGTCTCAGCCTCGTTTGGGCCGACACCCTAACCAACCGGCCGCCGGCTTTCCACCCGCTGCGACCAGCCCTCTGAAAACCAGGGCGTGGCCGGTTCGGCTCAGATTGCCTGCAAGGCTTTTGCCCTGTCACGAGGCGATGCTGCATCGAGCGGCGGCGGCCGGCGGCGGATCGGCTGCGCCTTGATGATGGCGGTGCTTGTCTCGGCCTTGTCGGCGATACGGTCGAGAATCCCGTCGAGGTCGCCGATCGAACGCACGAACAGGCGGGCGACGAAGCAGTCATCGCCCGTCACCTTGTCGCATTCGCCGAATTCGGGGATGTCCTCGATCAGCTTCTGGACGATGTGCAGCTTGCCGGGCAGAGGCCGGATGCGCACGATGGCCTGCAAGGTATAACCAAGCGCCAGCGGGTCGATGTCGACAGTGAACGCCCGGATGACGCCGCGCTCCTCGAGCCGTCGCAGCCGCTCCGAAACGCTTGGCGACGACAGCCCGACTTGGGCGGCCAGATCCTTCAGCGAGGTCCGTGCATCCTTGACCAGAATTTCGAGGAGATTTCGGTCGAGATCGTCCAGCATTTTACATTTCCTGCTGATTTGGAGCCGTCGCCTAATATAATTAGGCCATTTACTCATACCTCCTTCCTCATCCGATGGAAAGCCGCGTAGCCGCATGAGATTATAGCGGTCGAACGGATACGGAGGTTTGTTGTGAACGAAACAGTGCGTGGCACGGTCGAAATGTCCGCCGCAATGTTGATCCTGGGAACGATCGGATGGTTCGTCGTCCTGTCCGGCCAGCCGATCATGGATGTGGTGTTCTGGCGTTGCGCTTTCGGCGCGCTGACGCTGCTCATCATCTGCGCCGCCCTCGGGTTGCTGCGCAACAGACTGTCGCTGCGCATCATCGGCATCGCCGCGCTCGGCGGCGTCGCCATCGTCGTCAACTGGCTTTTGCTGTTTAGCGCATTCTCGCGCGCGTCAATCTCGATCGCCACCGCTGTCTACAACACGCAACCCTTCATGCTGGTCGGCTTCGGCGCGCTCTTCTTCGCCGAGCGGCTGACCCTGACAAAGCTGACCTGGCTGGCCATCGCCTTCGCCGGCATGGTGCTGATCGTGCAGTCGGGCCCCGATGCCGGTGATGTCGGCACGGATTATTTTACCGGAATCGTCATGGCGTTGGGCGCGGCTTTCTTCTGGGCCGTCGCCGCCATCGTCACCAAGAAGCTCAAGGGCACGCCGCCCCACCTCATCGCGCTGATCCAGGTCTGCGTCGGCGTCGTCATGCTGGCGCCCTTCGCCAATCTTACCCATCTGCCCACCGATCCATGGAGCTGGGCCATGCTGGCGACGCTCGGCATCGTCCACACCGGCCTGATGTACATCCTGATGTACGGGGCCATCCAGAAGCTGCCGACACATCTGCAGGGATCGCTGTCCTTCATCTATCCCGTCGTCGCCATTCTGGTCGATGTCTTGGCCTTCGGCCATCGGCTGCATCTGAGCCAGATCGTCGGCGCCACCGCCATCCTGATCGCCGCAGCCGGCATGAATCTCGGCTGGACGCTGTGGAAGTCGAAACCATCAGTCGCGAGCCCGCACCCGATCAAGTGAAGCGGCCCCGCCGGCTGCCCGGCGGGTCAAACATCGCGATCCCGGCTGCCCGCCTGTTCAAGGCGGGCACTTTGCTCTATGCCGCAATCCAACCATCTTCGCCCGGCATAGGCGAAACGCGGGACCCGAAGAACCATGAATGACGCAACGCCCCCCAACCGCTGTCGCATCGTACTGATCGCGCCGCCAGGCGTGCCGGCGGCCCGTATCACCGCGGCATTCGAAGGCGGCGATGTCGCTTCGCTGATCCTGCCCGAGAACGGCATGGATGAGGCCTCCTTCCAGGCTTTCGCCGAACAGATCGTGCCGGCAGCGCAGGCCGCGGGCGTGGCTGTCATCATCGCCGGCGACACCCGCATAGCCGGCCGCGTCCAGGCCGACGGCATCCATGTCGAAGTCTCCAAGGCTGAACTCGCCGAGACGATCGAGCATTTCCAGGCAAAGATGATGGTCGGCACCGGCGGCGCCAAGACGCGTGATGACGCGCTCGAGCTTGGCGAGACACGGCCCGACTACATCTTCTTTGGCCGCTTCGGCTACGACAACAAGCCCGAACCGCATCCGCGCAACCTGTCGCTCGGCAGATGGTGGGCCGACATGATCCAGATCCCGTGCATCGTCATGGCCGGATCCGACATCGCCTCGGTGGAAGCAGTGGGCGCCACAGGTGCTGAATTCGTGGCGCTGTCGAGCGCCGTGTTTGCCGACGGCACCAATCCCAAGACAGCGGTCGCCACCGCCAACGCGCTGCTCGACGAGACCGCGCCGCGCTTCGAGGACTGACGTGCTCTCGGCGAGGCTTCCCCTCCAGGCTCTGCTTGCGGTGCTCATGGTTCAGCCGGCGGCCGCGGAGACCATCCCGCTGCCGCAGCCCAAGCCGGAACTCGGCG
>NZ_RZQG01000599.1:0-3748 GCF_003998635.1 Mesorhizobium sp. M7D.F.Ca.US.004.03.1.1 | reverse complement strand
CCGTACAGGCGGCCGTCATCATCGTCGCGCTTCATCGATTGCCGGTTTCCGGACCGCGACAGCACCACCTCGCTCTGCCACAGCGCGTTGACGGCGCCAACGCCGCTCTCTTTTTCGTCGCGATAGGCGCCGTGCGTGGCCAGATGCGCAACCGTCGCCTGCTCCATGTCCTTGCGCAGCGCACGTTCGCTGGCCGCCGTTCCGGTAAGCATCTCGACCGAGTATCGATCGCCGCTCAGGATCGAGGCAATCGCGTCGACCTCCTTGCGGGTACCCGGCAGCGGCTCGGCGCCTTTTTCCGATCCGCGCGTATAATCCAGACCGCCGGCCAGCAAGGCCTTGCCGGTCTTGGGAAAGCTCTGATCGACGCCGGCGTTCAACAACGATTCCGGCCGCGTCAGCATGCGCACCAGGAAGCGGTCATCAAGCGACGCGCCCTTGCTGTCCTGCAGCAAGGGAAACGGCACCGAGAACAGTTTGCCGTCCGGCACCACGAAGAGCGTGTCGGCGCCACCAAGCGACGGCTCCAGAGGTGCGATGAGACCGGCATAGAGCCCGGTGAACGTGGCATTCAGATCGACCAAAGTCACAGCGCCACGCTCCTGCGCGGAACGGGTCGATCTGAGGTTCGCCATGCGCGTTTCATGAGCAGCCGAGATCAGTCGGCGCGGATCGCCGAGATCATAGAGGCGTGGCAGCTGATCCTTGCGCGTGACGATCGCATAGAGCCGCTCATCTTCCAGCGGATCGGCGCTCTCGCGGTCCGCCCGCCACTTGCGGGTGATGAAGTAATCGACGAGCGCCTCGTTGGGCTTCAGCAGCGTGCCGGCGGATGGCAGCGGCTTGTCCACAGCGCTCTGTCCGAAACTGTATCTGGTCGTGACTCTCGTGATCGCCTTTTCGTACGCCGCCTGAGCCTGGTCGGGCTGCACGGCACCTGGATCGTCGGCACTGTCGCCACTGGAAGCAGCCTCCTGGTAGGCCAGGGACAGCCGTATCCCGGCCTGGATCAAGTGCCGCGTCTCCATGTCGTTCGGATCGATCAAACGCGACAGTCTGCGCAACTGATCCCGTTTGTCGTTTTCGAGCGTCGGCCAGCGGCGCGCCGCTTCAGCGAATGCCGGCACTGCCGATGCCTTGTTTTTTGCCAGCCGCGCATAGTCGTAGAGCATGTCATCGGCCAAGGCCCGGCTGGCTTCAGCGACGACCGGGTTGGCGGCCGTGCTCACCTGGAACCAATTCCACCGCAACATGTCGTCGTTGAGAGCCGCAAAATCGGCGGCTGCGGCCTCGGGATTCGACTTCGCTTTGAGGTTGGCCATAGCCTGCCGCGCGGCAAAGGTCAGCGGGTGCACCGAGCCGTATGTCGATCCGGCGATGCTATGGGCCCGATCGAGTTGGTTCATGCTGTTTTCGGTATCGCCCATGGCGGCGAAATGCGCGGCGAGCAGGTTGGCGATCTTGATTGCCAATATCTCGGGATAACTCGCGTCGTTGGTCAGCGGCAGCAAGCGTGCGAGCGTCGGCGCGTCGAGCGGCTGTGCACCCGAGAGCGCCCTGGTGTAGAGCAGCCACGCATCGGCCTGCTCGACCAGATTGCCTTCCCGCTTGAGAACGACGGCAATGTCCCGGTCCTGCTGGAAATAGCGCAAGGCCTCGTCGTACTTGGCGAGGTCGAGATAGTCCTGAGCCGTGTTGTTGGCGCTGACCAGAACATTGAAATGATTTGGCCCGTAGTAGCCGATGCGCTTCTCAATCACGTTCAGATCATACTGCAAGGCGCGGGTTGGCGCGCCCATCTGGCGCAGCATATCGGCCAGATTGTTCTGCAGTTTCCAGGTGAAGCGATCATCCTGACCAAGCACCCGCTCCGCAATCTCCAGATTGCGCTGGTCAACATTGATCGCCGCAGCGATTTGACCGAATGCGGCGATCCCTGTCGCCAGCACATCGTTGGCATACATGAGTTCCTGGGATTCCGTGCCATGGTAGTGGGCGTAGAGATTGGTTGCCGTAGCGCACATCGAAACGAAGCCCTGGTAGTCTTTCTCGGCCTGCTTCAGCATCGCGTAGTTGAGATAGAAATCGGCGCGCTTGGCGACATCCTGCTGCATCGCCCTGGTTTTCAGGCCTTCGGCAAAAATCTCCTCGGCGTTGTCGAGAATCTGGTTGTTGAGGAACGTCGCACCGGCGTTCGAGTAGCTCTCGACCGTAAATTCGTAGAGGTCGCTTCTGGCCGCATCGAGCAATGCTGCCCGCAACTGCGCATAACCTTCATCAAAGCGCCCCGCCTCCATCATCAGCTTGTAGGCCGCATCGATCCGGGCCTTCAGCGCCGCTTCGCTATCTGCTGGAGCCTGCTGACCGGCCTGGCCTGGCGTCTGGGCTTGCGCCGACGGCAAGGGCAGCACCACGACCGACGTGGCCAGGACAGACGCAACGACCTGCATCAGGCCTCGCGATTTTCGGACTATGGACATGACAGCGTTCATGCGGATCGGTCTGCGGTCGTATCATGACCCGGATTTTGTCCGAAATCCCACCGCGCCTCCGTCAGCCCGATGCGCTTGAACGGATCGATCACCGTGCCGGCCACCATCGAGGCAAGGAATTGCGGCGCCGGCGGGATTTTTGCCACCGTCGCCACCAGCCTGTCGCGGATGAAGGGCAGCGCCACCGAATCCGACTGGTAGAATGGCGTGAATGCCAGCGACAGTGCCTGGAAGACGCGGACATGCCAGCGCCGCGCCTTCGCATAGGCTTCAAGTGCTGCCTCGACATTGTCAGTCCGCGCCAGCGCATGGCTGAGCGCCGCGGCGTCGAGCAGCGCCATGTTGGCCCCTTGCCCGAGCTGCGGGCTGGTCGAGTGCGCCGCGTCGCCGATGATGGCCAGCCGCCGCCCAACCGGCCGCTTCATCGTGTGGTGGCCATAGCGCGCCAGCGAGAGCTGGTCGAAACTGTCGATCTGGCTGGTGTACGCCTGGCTTTGCGGCCACAGGCGGACCACCCTCTCCTTCCAGGCGTCCAGACCCCGGGCGCGCACCTCTTCTGCATCCGACGGCTTCAGGCTCCAGAAGAATGCCGCCATCTTTTCAGCGCCCGGCTCCGGCCGGCCGATCGGCAGCACACCGATCATCACGCTCGCCTTGTCATAGCGTTGCAGCAGGGCGTGCTCGTCAAAACCTTCGCCGCGCCAGCCGAGCGAGGCCCAGAACGCACCATAGGTCAATGGCCTCGGCTCGCATGGAGCCCTTACACTGCGTCGCAGTTTCGAGCGCGAACCGCTGGCGTCGACGACCAGGTCGAACGGCCCCGCCCTTCGTCCGTTGCCACAGATCAGCGTCGTCCGTTCGCCGGTCTCCAGCGCCTCGACTTCAACCCCGGTCTCGATGGCGATCGCCTCGCGTTGCGCAGCGCGGAAAAGCACGCCGAACAAGGCCGCCCGGTGCACCGCCAGGCCGAAGCGGCCACCGCGTTGTGCATCATAGCGGACGTCGAGCACGGTACGGCCTGTGCTGGCGTCGGCGCCATGCAGGCGGTCGATGCGGCTGCCCAGCGCCAGTATGTCGTCGAGCAGGCCAAGATCGGCCAATACCGTCAGCCCGCTCGGCTGCAGGATCAGTCCGGAGCCGACCGGCTTCGGCTCGTCGAAGCGCTCGAAAACGGTGACCCGATGCCCGGCACGCTTGAGATAGAGCGCCATGGCCAGTCCCGCCGGCCCGGCGCCGGCAATTGCGATGTCGTAGGA
>NZ_RZQG01000598.1:0-3762 GCF_003998635.1 Mesorhizobium sp. M7D.F.Ca.US.004.03.1.1 | reverse complement strand
GTTCCCCCCTCCGGGCCGGGTCGCAATCAAAACAAAAAGGTGGCGGCGATTCCGCATCGCGCCACCTCTGATATCCTTCGAAAAGGACGAAAAATTGGCGTTAGAACCGCGGCGGACGCGGAGCACCACCTGGACCACCGGCGGCGCCGGCAGCAACCGGGCGGGGCGTCATCGGCAGCAGGCCTTCGCGCTGGGCGCGCTTGCGGGCCAGCTTGCGGGCGCGGCGGACGGCTTCAGCCTTTTCACGGGCGCGCTTCTCGGACGGCTTCTCGTAGTGACCGCGCATCTTCATTTCGCGGAAAATGCCTTCGCGCTGCATCTTCTTCTTGAGAGCGCGAAGCGCCTGATCAACGTTATTGTCGCGGACGAGTACCTGCACGGGCAATCCTGTCTTTCGGGTTTGATATCAACAGGCAAGCGGCCATAGCCACTAGCCTCCGCGGCGGTTTACACCACGAATTGGGGCGGCTGATAGCAGAATCATGCCGCGCTGTCCACAGCCGAAATGCACTTGGAGGCCAACCGTAGCCGGTTTGCCCCAGGATCAAGGGACCGACTAGGCCGTGGCAAGGTGAAGCCGCTCGAAATCCTCGAAGAACTCGCCGTAGTCGCAGGTGATCTCCTCGCCCGCGGCGATATCGCGGGTCGCGGTGGCTCCGCCATACTGTGAAAAATCCGTGTTTGGATTGCCGGCATGGTTCATGAAGCGCCCATTGTCGACTTCATAGACCATGAAACCCGGCCGGTCCGGGCTCGGATAGGCATAGCGGTCGAGCAATTCCCTGAGATGCGAGGGCGCTGCCTCGTATTTGTCCATCGGAATCAGCCGGTCGAAATCGGGATCGAGCCGCCAGATCGAAGCGCCTTTCCTGATGGGCTCGGCAGCGAACACGCCGACGCCCTCGATTGCGCTCGCAGCCACATAGGTTCTGATCAGCATCATGTTTGCAGGACCGATTTTGGCAAGAAGACCCGTTTCGACAGGAAACGGCATCGCCAAATCGCGGCGAAAAAGCAAGACCGCCGTCTGCCTGGCGGCTATGAACATGCCTATTCGCCGCGAAAAACCCATCACGTCCGGTTGATCGACACGCCGCCATCGGCCAGTAACGCCGTTCCTGTGGTGAAGCTCGAGGCGTCGGACGCCAGATAGAGCGCCGAGCGGGCGATCTCCTCCGGCACCGCGACACGCTTCAGTGCATGCAAACCCTCGACGAAGGCCCGCGATTCCGGAGTCTTGAAGGTTGCCGCCGGCGTGTCGGTGCCGCCGGGCAGCAGTGCGTTGACCCGCACGCCTTTCGGCCCGTATTCGGCGGCAAGCACCTGCGTCAGCCCGATCAGGCCGGCCTTGCTGGCGGCATAGCTGGTCATGCCAGGCATGCCGATGGTGTGGCCAACGAAGGTGGAGGTGAAGATCAGCGAACCGCCACCACGCTCGACCATCGCCGGCACCTGGTATTTGGCGCCGAGAAACGCGCTGGTGAGATTGGTGTCGAGCGTCTCGCGCCAGCCTTCCAGCGACAGTTCGGCTATCGGTCCCATCAGGCCGACGGCGCCGGCATTGTTGAACGCGATGTCGAGCCCACCGAACTTTTCGACCGCCGCATCGACAAGGGCTTTTGCATAGGCTTCGTCGCGGACATCGCCGGCAAGCGCGACAGCCATGCCATCGGCGTCCGCGATCTCGGCGACAAGTGCATCGAGCTCGGCCTGGCGGCGGGCGGCGACGATGATCTTGGCGCCTTCCTCGGCAAAGAGTTTTGCAGTGGCGCGGCCGATGCCGGAACTGGCGCCGGTGACGATGGCGACCTTGTTGGCGAGTGCGAACATTTTCTGCATCCTTGTCGTCGCGCCGGTCTAGCCGGCAATTGGATGCTTGGTCGCAAATGGGGCGAGTCGGAGCCACCCGATACCTGCAAAGGCCGCGTCGCCCTAGCTACTGCTTCAGCAGCCAACCGAGCCGATCGAGCGAGAATGCGTAGCTGATGACGATGAGCAGGGCGACGATGATGCCCGTGATCGTGCAACCGGCGACATAGAATCCGGCAGCACCGCCAAACAGGATGACCAGTTCGAGCACCAGCCGCACCGCGCCGGGCACAGGTACCGGTGCGCGGCCCGACCGGCTTGGGTCGTTGAGTACCGCGAAGGTCCCCCACAGCACAGCCGCAATGAGCGGCAAGGCCAAGGCGAGGACCCAGCGCCACCATCCGTCGGAGAGGCTCCAGCCGGCGATGCCGAGGCCGAGCAAGGCGGCAAGCTCCAGCAGAAAGCGCAACGTCATATTCCACCAGGCGTTGCCCATATTCGTCCTCCCAAGTCTCGCGGCAGGCAGTGTGACTGAACGCAGCGATGGCAGCCAGATCGCATGCGTCTTTTTCGTCGTGGCGCAAAACGGCAAGCGCCGTCGCAAACAGCGCAAGGGTGGAAGCGCTGTTTCGCTAGTGATACACCTCGCGCGTCGGGACCGAATGAATGCCCGGCCGCTATTTCGCGAGGCCAGGACGTTGAAGAAGTATTCGGTATTCGCCATCGCCCGCGAGGCCATGCGCGGCCACAAGGGCTGGGAGGAACAATGGTCCTCGCCTGAGCCGAAGAAGGAATACGACGTCATCATCGTCGGCGCCGGCGGCCATGGCCTGGCCACCGCCTATTACCTTGCCACGGTGCATGGCATCACCAATGTCGCGGTGCTGGAAAAGGGCTGGCTCGGCGGCGGCAACACCGGCCGCAACACCACCATCATCCGCTCCAATTATCTCTATGACGAGAGCGCCGGCATCTACGACCATGCGCTGAAGCTGTGGGACGGGCTCAGCCAGGAGCTCAACTACAACGTCATGTATTCGGCGCGGGGCGTCATGATGCTCGCCCACAATGTGCACGACATCCAGGTGCTGAAGCGCCACGTCCACGCCAACCGCCTGAACGGCATCGACAATGAATGGTTGTCGCCGGAGCAGGCAAAGGAATTCTGCCCGCCGCTCAACACCTCCAAAGACGCGCGCTATCCGGTGGTCGGGGCTGCGCTGCAGCGCCGCGGCGGTACGGCGCGCCACGATGCGGTTGCCTGGGGCTATGCGCGCGGCGCTTCGGCGCGCGGCGTGCACATCATCCAGAATTGCGAGGTCACAGGCGTCAAGCGGGCCGCCAACGGCGCGGTCATGGGCGTCGATACGACGCGCGGCTTCATCGGCGCCAAGAAGGTCGGCGTCGTTGCCGCCGGCCATTCCTCGGTCATCATGAACATGGCCGGCGTGCGCATGCCGCTGGAAAGCTATCCGCTGCAGGCGCTGGTGTCGGAGCCGGTCAAGCCGGTGGTGCCCTGCGTAGTGATGTCGAACACGGTGCACGCCTATATCTCGCAGTCCGACAAGGGCGAGCTGGTGATCGGCGCCGGCACCGACCAGTATGTCTCCTATTCGCAGACCGGCGGCCTGCACATATTGCAGCATACGCTGGACGCCATCTGCGAGATGTTCCCGATCTTCACGCGCATGAAGATGCTGCGCTCGTGGGGCGGCATCGTCGACGTCACGCCCGACCGCTCGCCGATCCTGGCCAAGACGCCGGTGCCCGGCCTCTATGTCAATTGCGGCTGGGGCACGGGCGGCTTCAAGGCGACGCCGGGCTCCGGCCATGTCTTTGCCCATACGATTGCCAAAGACGATCCGCACCCGATCAACGCGCCTTTCACCATCGAGCGCTTCCGCACCGGCCGCCTCATCGACGAGGCGGCGGCGGCGGCGGCGGCGCACTGAT
>NZ_RZQG01000597.1:0-3767 GCF_003998635.1 Mesorhizobium sp. M7D.F.Ca.US.004.03.1.1 | reverse complement strand
GCCAAGTGCAGTTCGCCGCCTTCACCGGCAAGGCCGCACAGGTTCTGCGCTCCAAGGGTGCGGTCAATGCCCGCACCATCCATTCGCTGATCTACAGGCCGAAGGGCGAGGAGTCGGTGTCGGACGAAGTCACCGGCAAGACCTCGATGTCGCCGACCTTTTCGCTCAACCGGCAGAGCCCGATCTCGCGGGCCAAACTGGTCGTCATCGACGAATGCTCGATGGTCGACGAACAGCTTGGCCGCGACCTGATGAGTTTCGGCACGCCGATCCTGGTGCTCGGCGACCCCGGCCAGTTGCCGCCGATCTCGGGTGGCGGCTTCTTCACCGACCACGAGCCGGATTTCCTGCTCACCGAAATCCACCGGCAGGCGCGCGACAACCCGATCCTGCGGCTGGCGCTCGATGTGCGCGAGGGCCGCGAGTTCATGCGTGGCGACTATGGCACGGCGCAGGTCATCGGCAAGGAAGACGTCACCCAGGAGCTGGTGCTGAAGGCGGACCAGGTGCTGGTCGGCACCAACCGCACGCGCCGCCGCTACAATCAGCGGCTGCGCGAACTCAAAGGCTTCAATGCCGACTATCCGCAGGCTGGCGACAAGCTGGTCTGCCTACGCAACGATCCGGCCAAGGGCCTGCTCAACGGCTCGCTGTGGAAGGTCATGACCTCGTCGCGCGAGACGGTGAAGCCCGGCATCAACCTTCTGGTGTCGCCGGAAGAGGACGATCCGGATCGCGGTGTCGCCAAGATCAAGCTGCTCAAGGCGGCCTTCGAGGACCCGGATGCCGACATCCCCTGGCAGCAGAAGAAGCGCTTCGACGATTTCGACTATGGCTACGCGCTGACCGTGCACAAGGCGCAGGGCTCGCAGTGGAACGAGATTGTGCTGTTCGATGAAAGCTGGGCCTTCAAGGAAACCCGCCAGCGCTGGCTCTACACCGCCATCACGCGGGCGGCCGAGCGGCTGACGATCGTCAGGTAGCTATCGCTCGCCAATCGGGCTGGCGCCGAGCCATTGCCAGGCGGCAGCCTCGTCTTGCGCCTTGAAATGCCTGAACTCGATTGGTGGCGAAGCCGGCAGAAAGCGTTGAGCGTCCGCTATCCAGTCCGGTTTGCCGATCGTCGCGCAACGGCCGACATGTTCCAATGCATGGATGGCGCCCTGCTTCAGGGTTTCGTCCGCGATATGGGTCCAGTCGACGCCATCATGGTCGACGAGGCGCACCAGCACATCGATGCGCGGATGAAGGGCATAGGCGGCCTCCATCAGCCCGAAAAGGTTTTCGCCGTCGGCCGCGGAGACGTGCCCGACGATGTCGATGGCGAAAAGGTCGTCACGGCTGGTCTCGATACGACGGATCGCCGGCACGGAATCGAGGAAATTCATGGGCGGTTCCTTTCCCGGATATGTTCATCAGGCTTGGAACACCCGAAACCCCCAGTCTGTTCCCACCAAAGGCATTACTGTTCCCGCCAAAGGCATTATAGGTGGCGCGTCGAATGATTTTACGAGGCCGCCCGCATGCCCGCAAAGCTCTCCGTCAATCTCAATGCCATCGCCATGCTGCGCAACCGGCGCGACCTGCCGTGGCCTGATGTCATCGGTCTCGGCCGCATTGCGCTCGCGGCCGGGGCGCATGGGCTGACGGTGCATCCGCGCCCCGACGAGCGGCACACAAGACGCTCCGATCTGCCCGCGATACGGTCGCTGATCGACGACGAGTTTCCGCGCGCGGAATTCAACATCGAGGGCTATCCGACCGAGGATTTCCTGCTGCTTGTGGAAAAGCATCAGCCCGAACAGGTGACGCTGGTGCCGGACGATCCGGCCCAGGCGACATCGGACCATGGCTGGAACTTCGCGACCCAGGCCGCGTTCCTCACTCCGATCGTCAAGCGTCTGAAGAAGGGGGGCTTTCGCGTGTCGCTGTTTTCCGATCCGGACCCCGATTGCGTGGCGGCCGCACACGACACCGGCGCCGACCGCATCGAGCTCTATACGGGTCCCTACGGCAGCTATCATTCCGATTCCGCCAAGGCGGCCAAGGAGCTGGAAAGACTGGGAAAAACCGCCGACGCCGCCCTTGCTGCCGGGCTTCAGGTCAATGCCGGGCACGATCTGGTGGTCAGCAACCTGCCGGCACTTGCCAGGCGCATTCCGGCATTGGCCGAAGTGTCGATCGGACACGGGTTGACAGCCGACGCGTTGGAGTATGGCATGGCCGGCACGGTGGGTCGGTTCCTCAAGGCCTGCGGATGGTAGCGATGGCAGCCTCGCGTGGCAGGCATGGCAGCCATTACGCGACGGCACTTGATATTGCATCGCAGCAAGCGTAGAGCACCGCGCGCTTATCGGAGTGTCGTCCATGGCCCTTACCAATACTGGTAGTGAGGCAGAACCCGTCGAACAATCGAGCCATTCGGAAGTCGAACAGCACAGCACCAAGGTTCTGATGCTGGGCGCGCTCGGTGTCGTCTATGGGGATATCGGCACCAGCCCGATCTATGCCTTTCGCGAGGCGCTCGTGGCGTCGTCGGGCGGCAATGTCGCCCAGCGCGGCGATATTCTTGGCGTTTTGTCGCTGATCATCTGGTCGTTGACGATCATCGTCACAATCAAATACATCATGTTCGTGCTGCGCGCCGACAACCGCGGCGAGGGCGGCGTGCTGTCGCTGATGGCGCTGGCGCGCGGCAGTTTTCCCAAGCGCTCGGCGCTGATGCTCGGTATCGGCATCGTCGGGGCATCGCTTTTCTTCGGTGACGCTGTCATCACGCCGGCGATTTCGGTGCTGTCGGCGGTTGAGGGCATGAATGTCGTCACGCCGACCTTCCAGCCTTATGTCGTGCCATTGACACTGGTCATTCTTGCCATGGTGTTCGCTGTGCAGCGCTTTGGCACGGGCGGGGTGGGATTGGTGTTCGGCCCGGTGACCGCGGTATGGTTCCTGGCCATTGGCCTTTCCGGTCTCAACCACATCATCGCCGATCCGGAAATCCTGTGGGCGGTGAGCCCGCACTACATCGTTGCCTTTCTGATCAATTCGCCCGACGTCGCTTTCGTGACCATCGGCGCCATCTTCCTCGCCGTCACCGGCGCGGAAGCACTCTATGCCGATCTCGGCCATTTCGGCCGCAAGCCGATCGTGCTGGCCTGGCTGGCGATCGTGTTTCCCTGCCTGCTGCTTAACTATGCCGGGCAGGGTGCCTTCGTGCTGGCCAAGAACGGCGTCGTCGGCCATCCGTTCTTCGAGATGAACGAGGGCTGGGCGCTGATCCCGATGGTCGTGCTGGCGACCGCCGCCACCGTCATCGCCAGCCAGGCGGTGATATCGGGCGCCTTCTCGCTGACCAGGCAGGCGGTGCAGCTCAACATGCTGCCGCGCCTGGAAATCCTGCATACGTCGGAGAAACAGTCCGGCCAGATCTACATGCCGCGCGTCAATCTCCTGTTGGCGCTGGTGGTGATGATGCTGGTCGTCGGCTTCGGCGAGTCCAGCAGGCTGGCGTCGGCCTACGGCATCTCGGTGACCGGCAACATGCTGGTGACGACGGTGCTGCTCTATGTCGTCATGACGCGTATCTGGAAATGGCAACTGTGGCTGGCGGTCTCGCTGACGGCGCTGTTCGGCTTTATCGACATTGGCTTCTTTGCCTCCAACATCGTCAAGGTGTTCGAGGGCGGCTGGGCATCGCTGGCCGTGGCCTTCACCATCGTGCTGGCCATGTGGACCTGGGTGCGCGGCAGCCGCTATCTGTTCGACAA
>NZ_RZQG01000596.1:0-3767 GCF_003998635.1 Mesorhizobium sp. M7D.F.Ca.US.004.03.1.1 | reverse complement strand
GGCATTCGGCGGCGTATCAGGGCCAGCTTCAATGAGCAGCACGCGAGCGCCATAGGCGGAGAGCCTGCTCGCCATCACGCATCCAGAGGAGCCACCACCCACGACGATATAATCGAAAACCACGCAAACTCGCAAATGTCTGAGTCGGGCAAAAATCTAGCAGACGGCGAGCAAGCAAAAACGCGCAATTATCTTGCAGGACGCAGGAAATCAGCGCATTCTTAAGAGATTCGCATTATGGCGGCCTCCCAACGGGGCGGAACGTTTAAACATGACCTTGCCAGCAGTCCATCAGGGCTGAAGGCGATGCCGGAGCGTCGTGACTTAAGTGGACAAAGCGCATCGCGACTGAAGGGGACAAACCTATCGCGAGATACATCAGAATGCAGCCCGGTAGGTCCAGAAGTGCTTTTGCAGCATCGCGCTGACGAGGCCGTTGTAAGGAGCAGAATGATGCTTCGCCTTGCGCTCCATCGCCGCTTTAGCGGTACGAAAACTCCCGTCCCAATCATGGCCGGCGGGCAAGGCGGCTGACCCTTGCGCCAGTCATCGGTGAATCGGATCAACCAGTTGTTGAATGCGCGTAAGATTGCGCGTTCTATACATCGATTGGCACCGCCAAGGTTACCTTCGTGCGATCCATCACAATCATCGTGCTGTAATTTCTAACAGCCGGGCTATCAAAGAAGAAACGCCTCGAGAATGCGTCGTACTCTGCCAAGTCACGCACGGAGAGAAGGAGAACGAAATCGGCGTTACCGGTGACCGCATACGCGCTCATTACTTCAGGCGCCTTCTGTAGAGACTGCTTGAAGCGATCGATGACGTCGGAACGATAGCGCTCAATGTCGACCAAGACCAGCATCATCAGGGACCTGCCCACCGCCTCAGGCGACACGATTGCAACATCAGCCTCAATTACGCCAATTTGTCGCAACTGCTTCAATCGCCGCTGACAGGCCGTGGGCGATATACCGGCCAGTTGGCCCAATTCTTCCGTTGTTTGGCGATTGTTGCGCTGAACAGCGCTTAAGATTTTCAGATCTATCCGATCCAATTCCATGGTCATTCTCCGGAATAGCTGCAATTTGCGCAGAAAAACTGCGATATGCACTCGACTGTAGCCTCAACCCCGCGCAGACGGAAGCCCAAACGATCAGGCCAGGCATGGGACCAAAGTCGGCTATCGTCCTCGACGTCAGTTATAGCCATTGGCCGAAGAGTGCTGTCCACCATCGCCCAACTGACAATGGCAGCCGACGGTCAAAAGCCGAGGCCTTGCGCCCAGTTCGGCCGAGGAAACGTCTCGGAACTTAAACGCTAAGCCGACTGGACGATGATGATAGGGGGGACCTCTATTTCCGCGCTTCGGCTTCCATTCGTTGGCTCACGCTGCCAAGAGTCTCATCTGTGTATAGGGAATCGAGCGCTAGGTTCGCCTGCCCCGGTTGCTGCATCAAATGCAGCCGTCTTGAGGTGGTTGGGAAAAATCGTCACCGCAGCCACACAAACCGCCGGCCTTATGCAACCTGCCGGCAATTTCGCATAATTACTGCATCCCGCCGCTCAGAATTTGCGCAAGGCGCCCAATGTAGCGCGCTATTGTCTCACAACGGCACCTACACGCCACTTCATAAAGCAGAAGAGGCCTGGCTTTGCAGGCTTCAGATTGAGGAGTTCGCCTATGAGCAAGCAATTCGCACCTGAAATGGATGCAGGTCTCGCGGTTTTCAATCGCCTGGAGTCTGAGGTGCGCAGCTACGTCCGCGCCTTCCCCGCCCTATTCGATCGCGGAGTCGGGACCACTCTCATCGCTGCAGACGGTCGGGAATATCTCGACTTTTTCGCCGGTGCAGGCGTTTTGAATTATGGGCACAACAACCCCGTCATCAAGAAGGCGCTGCTGGATTATATCGAGCGCGACGGAATTGTGCATGGGCTGGACCTTGCCACGACGGCCAAGAAAGCCTTCATCGAAGCTTTCGAGCGATACATTCTCAAGCCTCGTGGTCTGACATACAAATTACAGTTTCCCGGCCCCACAGGTACGAACGCGGTCGAAGCGAGTCTAAAACTGGCTCGCCAGGTGACCGGGAGATCGAACATCGTCTCGTTTACCAACTCGTTCCATGGGGAAAGCGCTGGAGCATTGGCAGCGATGGGAAACAAGGAGCACCGGGCCGCTGCCGGGTTTCCCCTCGCCCATGTGACATCGTTGCCATACGAAGGCTACCTGGGGGCGTCAGTTGACACAATCGATTACTTCGAAAAGCTTCTCAATGACCCCAACAGTGGCCTCGACAAACCTGCCGCGGTGATCCTGGAAGGGATCCAAGGTGAAGGCGGCATCAATGCTGCGAGCGTTACTTGGCTGCAACGGCTGCGCGAGCTAACGTCGCGGCACGGAATCTTGATGATCCTCGATGACATCCAGGCCGGGGTCGGTCGCGCGGGCAGTTTCTTCAGTTTCGAAGCGGCTGCAATTGTGCCGGACATCGTTACCCTGTCCAAATCTTTGTCGGCGATCGGAACCCCAATGGCCCTTATTCTCATCAAGCCTGAACTTGATGTCTGGGCCCCGGGCGCACACACCGGGACCTTCAGAGGCAACAACTATGCTTTCGTCACTGCTCGTGCGGCCCTCGAAGCTTACTGGTCCGACTCCAAGTTCGAGGATGAGATCGCTCGCAAGTCTGCGATCTTGGTCCAAGAACTCAACGCGATTACCGAGGAATTCCCCACCCTCGGCCTGAGCGTGCGAGGCCGCGGTCTGATGTACGGACTCGTTTCACCGAAGCACCACTCCTTGCCAGGTCTGGTCTCCCAGGAGGCTTTTCGTCGGGGCTTGGTGATCGAGATCGCCGGCTCATACGGTGAGGTGCTTAAGTTCATGACTGCCCTCACCATCGCCGAGGCTGACCTTCGGCGTGGTCTGTCCATCATTCGCGACAGCATTGGCGCAGTAGCGACTACCCTCGACGGTGGAGGCGCGGCTCGCTAGCCGACAAAGCACCGGGCCACTAGCAGGTCCAAAATCGGGCCGCTCGCAGTCACGGAACGGGAAGGCCGTTCCGTGGCATGTGGCAGTGGGCGAACTCGGAGCGGCTGAACGGCAGACTAGGGCTTTCACTGCCGGACCGATACCACGGTTGCCGTTCTTCCTGCGGCGCCGACCACTGTCGCTGCGCCAATTCGAAGAAAATCGAGCGATAAGAAAGAGGACTGGATGGCCAGCAACGACGTAGTCAAAAATTATATCGATGGCGAGTGGCGGGATTCTGTGTCCGGCACACGCATCGAGGTCGATGACCCGGCGAGCGCCGAAACGATTGCTGTCGTAGCTGAAGCAGGACCCCAAGACATCGAGCTTGCCGTTACTGCTGCTCACCGCGTTTTTCGCGACCGCGTGCTGATAGACATGCATCCGTATGATCGCGGTCGCATGTTGTTTCGCGTTGCCGACGCCCTTGAAGCGCGTTTCGACGAGATCGCAGCCATTAACTGCGCGGAGACGGGGAAGGCATTGGAACTTGCCGATGGCGAGGTTCAGACCGCCATCAGATACCTGCGATACTATGGTGGCTTGGCCGACAAACTTGAAGGGCGCTCGATCCCGCGCGGGGCCAACCTGGTCAACTACACAGTCAGAAGTCCCTTCGGCGTGTCCGCCCAGATCGTTCCGTGGAATGGTCCACTTGAACTGACGGCCCGCTCGCTGGCCTGCGCCATCGCAACCGGCCACTCAGTCGTGGTGAAGTCGCCGGAAC
>NZ_RZQG01000595.1:0-3769 GCF_003998635.1 Mesorhizobium sp. M7D.F.Ca.US.004.03.1.1 | reverse complement strand
GGCGCTCGGCCGGCCGCGCGCCAGCCAGGGTCCCGATTTCGGCGATTCGGTGAAGGTGCCCGACGAGATCGACGTGCAGCGCGCCCGCCAGATTCTGGAAGCGATCCGCAAGCGGCTCGGCAATGCGCTCAGCCCCGACATCGAACGCAGCTATCTCGAACGGCTGCTCGAGCTGAAATAGGGATTGCCCGCCTCCCACCCCGCCCGAAAACCCTCTTCAACGGTTGCACCACCATGCCTAGACTTGGCGCCGTCACGCCCATCCTGCGCATCTTCGACATTGCCAAGGCGCGTGAATTCTATGTCGGCTTCCTCGGCTTCGAGGTGCAGTAGGAGCATCGCTTCGACGACAACGCGCCGCTTTACATGGCGATCGGCCGCGATGGCTGCGTCCTGCATCTCAGCGAACATCACGGCGACGGTGCACCCGGCATTGCCGTGCGCATCAAGGTCGAGGACATCGCCGCGCTGCATGGCGAACTGATCGGCAAGAAATACCGGTTCGCCAAGCCGGGCCTGGAAGAGACGCCGTGGAAGACCCGCGAGGTATCGGTCGCCGATCCATTCGGCAACCGCCTGCATTTCTATGAAGATGCCGCCGGCTGACTGAGCCTGTTGACGAACGCTTCGCGGATTGCCTCCTGCATACCGTCGATCGCCTCGCCTGACGCATTCGGGTTGCGGTGCATCACCACATTCGAGGAATCGATGGCGCCGAACCCGTCCGCGGTCGTCAGTTCACGGCAGCCGTCGGGAATGTTGCTGCGTGAAATCGGCGCGATCGCCAGTCCGGAGGTGACGGCGAGCTTGAGGCCGCCGGTGGTGTCGCTGGTATAGGCGACACGATAGGCAAGATCGCGTTGCTCCAGCGATTTGATGGCGAAGTCCTTGCACCAGCCGGCCCGGTTGTAGAGTGCGATCGGCACCGGCTGTTCCTCATGCATATGGTGCAGGGTCGACGTTACCCACACGGTCGGATCGTGCATCAGCACTTCGCCGCCGGCAGGATCCTGCCATTCAAACACCACGCACAGATCGAGTTCGCCGGCGGCAAGCGCGGCTATCTGTGCCCCCGAATGCGCATAGCGCACGGTGACCTCGACCTGTGTATGGCGCTTCGAAAAGGCACCGAGCGCGCGCGACAGGATGGCGTGGCCATACTCCTCGGGAATGCCGATGCGCACCGGCCCGCCGAGCGGCGGCGCCGCCATCGACGCCGACGTCTCGTCGAGCAGCGAGACAATGCGGCGGGCGTTGACGATGAGTTCGCCGCCGCGCCGCGTCAGCGCGACGCCGCGCGAACCGCGCTCGAACAGACTGTCGCCAATCAGCTCTTCGAGCTTCTTCATCTGCATCGACACCGCCGACTGGGTGCGGCCGGCCTGCTCCGCCGCCTTGGTGAAATTGCCGGTCTCGGCAATCGCCACGAAGGTGCGCAGGAGGTCGCTGTCGAGGGTCGGTCGCATGAAATCCGCCATAAGGAAATTTGATCGCTGGCATCATTCCAATTCGTTTGCAACATGTCAAACGCAGGATGATAGTGGCCACGCCCATTGGATATGCGACTGCGAAATCAGCCGCGGACCAATCAAGAGTCCTCACTCGTGCCCGCTGCCCGAAACGGTGGCGGGTTCTTTTTTCACTTGCACAAGCGTGCTTGCGGGCGCGGTACTGGAGCCTGGAATCCTCATGCAGAACCGGATGGTGCGCGGCATCCTGAGCCTGTGTCTGGGCGTGCTGGTCTTCTCGCTGCAGGATCCGCTCGTCAAAGCCGTGTCGAGCTTCTATCCGGTGACCGAGGTGATGGCGATCCGCTCGATCGTCGCCCTGCCGATCCTGATCTTTCTGGTCCATGCCGATGTCGGCTTGCGGGCGATCCTGTCGAGGCGATTCGGCATGCTTACTGTGCGCGCCTTCATCCAGTTCACCTCCTATACGGTGTACTATCTGGCCATCGCTGCCTTGCCGCTGGCCGATGCGGTGGCGCTCTACTTCATGGCGCCGCTGTTCATCATGGCGCTGGCCGGGCCGTATCTTGGCGAGCGCGTCTCCTGGCGGACGCTGGCGACCGTGCTGATCGGGCTGTTCGGCGTCCTCGTGATGCTGCGCCCGGGCGCCGGGCTGTTCGACTGGGCGGCGCTGCTGTCACTGGGCTCGGCGGCGCTCTATGGTTTTTCGCAGTTGATGGCCCGCAAGATCGGCGATACCGAATCGTCCACCGTCATGGCCTTCTATCAGAACGGCGCCTATCTGGTTGGCGCCGCCGTGGTGGCCGGCGCGTTTCACCTTGCTGGCATAACTCACGCCGTCCACCCGAGCCTGGAATTCCTGGTGCGGCCCTGGCTGTGGCCGACGCTGCCCGATTTTCTCAAGATGGCGGCCTGCGGTTTCGTCGCTTCGGCAGGTATGATCTTGCTGTCGCAGGCCTACCGGATGGCGCCGGCCAACCGCGTTGCCACTTTCGAATACACCGGCATCCTGTGGTCGCCGCTGTGGGGTTTCCTGTTCTTCGCCGAAGTACCACGGTCGACAACCGTGATCGGTGCTGCCTTGATCATCGGCGCCGGCCTGATGGCGCTCAACACCGAACGGCGCAAGAGCGCTGCACCCGTGCTCACTGCTGCCGATCCAGCCTGATCAGGCGAAGCAGATCAGCGCCCGTTCGACGCGCGAGCGGATTTCGGCCAGCGTAAAAGGCTTCTGCACGACATCGAGGATAATGCCGTTCAATTCCTCGGCACGCTCGCGCTGGTCGGCATAGCCGGTCATCAGCATGATCTTCATCGATGGGAAGAGCGCTGCCGCCGCGATCGCCATCTCGATGCCGTCCATCTCCGGCATGCGGATGTCGGAGACGACAAGATCGTAGCCGCCACGCGCGGCCTGGATCAGCGAAAGCCCTTGCGCGCCGTCCGCCGCGATATCGATTGTGTGCCCGGCGCGTTCAAGCGCGCGGGCTGCCAGGGTGCGGACGGACTCATCGTCCTCGACGATCAGAAGCTTTGCCATGGCCGGCATATTTGGCGCTGAAAAGTTGACTTTTCCTGAAAGCGCGCAGCATCGCCAAGCATTTTTGATGTCGCTCACACGTCCCCTTTGACGACGCCGACAAACGGCAACTCGCGAAAAGCGTGGGCAACGTCCATGCCGTAGCCGACGACGAAATAGTCGGGGCAGTCGAAGCCGACATAGTCGGCATTGAGCGCGGTCTGGCGGCGCATGCGCTTGTCGAGCAGCACCGCGATGGAACAGCTCTTGGCGCCCCGCGACAGCATCAGGTCGCGGGTGAAGCTCAGCGTCTTGCCCGATTCGAGAATGTCGTCGATCAACAGCACGTCACGGCCGGCGACCTCATTGTCGATGTCGCGCAGCACCCTCACCTCGCCGCTGGTGGTGCCGGCGCCGTAGCTGGAGATGAAGATGAATTCGACCTCGGGCGACAGGCCGACATCGTGCATGGCGCGGATGAGATCGGCGGCGAAGATGAACGAGCCCTTCAGCACCGAGATCACCAGCAAATCGTGATAATCGTGGCCGGCGATCTCCTTGGCAAGCTCGAGATTGCGCCGCGCGATCGCCGATGCCGAAAACAGGACTTCGATGTCCTTGCCGCGTACGATGGGCATTGGTGGTCTTTCCCCGGTGATCGCCTATTGGGCGAAAGTGACCAAAACGGTCCTTACGCCGTTCTTAGGCACGTCGAGCCGGCTGGCAAAGCCGAATCTTTCGCCGGACGCCAGCGCGCGGCCGGATGTCCCCAACGTATAGC
>NZ_RZQG01000594.1:0-3772 GCF_003998635.1 Mesorhizobium sp. M7D.F.Ca.US.004.03.1.1 | reverse complement strand
CAGGCGCCGACCGGCGTACCCCGCGCAATCGCCGCCGCAACCGCGTCGCCGACTCTTTTGGAGGCAGCAAGCCCGAGATAGTCGTTCGACGAGAAGTCGAGCCCGGTGCGCGGCGACAGCGTCCGCAGCCGGTCCTTGCGCGCCAGCCCCTGCAGGGTCGCGTCATAGCGGGCAAGCGGTGCCCCGTTCATTGCGCCTCGAGTTCCATCGGCTCGATGCCGAGGCGCCGGAACAGCAGAATATCCTTGTCTTCGCCGGGATTGTCCGCCGTCAGCAGCGTGTCGCCGACGAAGATGGAGTTGGCGCCGGCGAAGAAGCACAGCGCCTGCATCTCGTCGGTCATGGCGGTGCGGCCAGCGGAAAGACGGACGTGCGATTTCGGCATCATGATGCGCGCCAGCGCGATCACACGCACGAATTCGATCGGCTCGATGGACTTGGCTTCCGCAAGCGGGGTGCCGGAGATCGGGATAAGCATGTTGATCGGAACGCTTTGCGGATGCTCCGGCAGATTGGCCAGCGTGACCAGCATGTCGATCCGGTCCAGCGGCTCTTCGCCCATGCCGACAATGCCGCCGCTGCAGACCTTGATGCCGGATTGGCGGACAAGCTCGAGCGTATCGAGCCGGTCGGCAAAGCTGCGCGTGCTGATGATCTCGCTGTAGTAGCGTTCCGACGTATCGATGTTGTGGTTGTAATAGTCGAGACCTACCTGTTTCAGACGAACGGTCTGATCAAGATCGAGCATGCCGAGCGTCATGCAGGTCTCCATGCCCAGCGCTTTCACGCCCTCGACCATGGCGACGACCGCATCCATGTCGCGCGCCTTGGGGTTTCGCCAGGCCGCGCCCATGCAATAGCGCGTGGCGCCGGCGTCACGCGCCTTGGTCGCCTCGGCGATGACGCGCCTGACTTCCATCAGCTTCGACGCCTTCAGGCCGGTTTCGTGATGCGCCGACTGGCTGCAATAGCCGCAATCTTCCGGACATCCGCCTGTCTTGATGCTGAGAAGGCGGCTGAGCTGGACCTTGTTGGGATCGAAATTCTCGCGGTGAACGGTTTGCGCCAGGAAAAGGAGATTGTTGAAGGGTGCGTCGTGAACAGCCCGAGCCTTCTCCAAAGTCCACATGCCGGTGTCAGGGGCTTGAGCCTGTCGCGTTGTCTTCGTCGCATTGGTGCCGTGCATGTCCATCCTGTTCCCATCTCTACGCTGTCGTACAAATCATGCGGGTTCGAATGTGGATTGCCCCATGTGTTTGCTCATGGCTCGTCAGGGCGCTCGATAGTCAAGGCCGATATCGAGGATCGGCGCGCTATGGGTCAGCCAGCCGATGGAGATAAGATCGATGCCGGTGGCGGCGATGGCTGGCGCTGTTGAGGCGGTGATCCTGCCGGACGCCTCCGTGATCGCCCGGCCGGCGACCATCAGCACCGCCTCCCGCAATTGGTCAACCGACATGTTGTCGAGCAGGACGGCGTCGGGAACGAGCGTCAGTGCCTCTTCTAGCTGGGTCAGCGTATCGACCTCGACTTCGATCTTGACGAGATGACCTGCACTCGCTCGCACGCTCTTGATGGCCGAACGGATCCCACCCGCGATGGCGATGTGGTTGTCCTTGATCAAGATGGCGTCGTCGAGGCCGAAGCGGTGATTGGCGCCGCCCCCAGCACGCACGGCGTATTTTTCGACAGCCCGCAAGCCGGGTGTCGTTTTGCGGGTGCAGGTGATCTTCACAGGATGTTCGCGAACGGCTGCAACAATCGACGCGGTCGCGGTGGCAATCCCACTCAGATGGCATAAGAAATTAAGCGCCGTACGTTCAGCGGTGAGAATGGCCCGGGTCGGGCCAACCACCGATGCGATGACCTCTCCTTCCACGACACTACTGCCGTCTGGCCGCTCCACCGAGATTTCAACGTCGGGACTGATCAGTCGGAAAGCGAGCATGGCCAGATCGAGCCCTGCGACAATCCCGCGCTGGCGCGCCGCAAGCACGGTCGTCGCATGGTGGGATTTGGCCACGATGGCGTCAGTAGTCATATCTCCGGCCCTGCCAAGGTCTTCAAGGAGGGCTACCCTTACCAGCGGCTCGAGCATGACGGCGGGAAGCGGCCTGAGGATCATCACGTGGCCCTTTCCAGCGCTGGGGAGTGTGCCAGTTCCCGCGCTAGGCCCAAGGCAGCTTCGAGTATGATTTCAGACCGTCTGGCCTCGGGTGCATGATCGGGAAAATCCGTCCGATAGTGGGCGCCTCGGCTTTCCCGGCGCTGCAAGGCGGCAATCGCGACCATCAGCCCTACAGCCGCAGGATCCGCTGCCGCGTGCTTGCTTTCGGCGATCGGTAGCAAGGCCCGTATAGCGGCTTCCAAAGATTCACTATCTCGGACGATGCCGAGTGCGCGCGACACGTAGGGACGCGCGAGTATTGGATCGGGCGATGGGTAATCGCCCCCAAACGCAGGCCTTGTTCTGCGCGCAGGGGTTCCGGCCACGCTTTCAGCAACCCAGCGCGCGCATACGACCGCCTCGGTCAGGGAATTGCTGGCGAGCCTGTTGGCGCCGTGCAGTCCGGTCGAGGCGACTTCGCCGCAGGCCCAGAGCCCCTTGACGGAGCTGCGACCGGACCCGTCAACGGCCACTCCACCCATGTGGTAGTGTTGAGCGGGGCGGATGGGAATAAGGTCGCGCGCCGGATTGATGCCGGCTCCACGGCAGGCGGACGCGATCGTCGGGAACTGGCGCGCGAATTCCGGGCCAGGCCGTTGCCGCGCGTCGAGAAAGACACGGTGGCCGTTCGCAAGATGGTTCCACACGGCGCGCGCCAGGACATCGCGGGCGGCAAGTTCTGCCCCTTGCACGCCCTCGAGAAAGGGGCGGCCGGTTTCGTCGATGAGGGCGGCACCTTCGCCGCGGACAGCCTCGCTGATCAGCGTCATCGGGCGCTCCGACCCGTCAAGCGCAGTCGGGTGGAACTGGATGAACTCGAGGTCGGAAAGGACGGCTCCCGCGCGGGCCGCAAGCGCCAGACCCTGTCCGCAACTCCCAGGTGGATTGGTCGTGTCGAGAAATAGCCCGCCGATCCCACCGGTGGCGAGAACGACGCGCCGCGAGGCGAAGAAAACGGATCCTAGCGAACAGCTTGCCCAGACGCCGCGGACGACATTGTCCTTGACCGTCAGCCGGCGCGCTTCCACGCCCTCCACAACAACGATCGACGGAGTGGAACGCACGGCCGCGATCAGGACACGCATGATCTCACGCCCGCTGCCGTCGCCATGCGCATGAACGATGCGACGCCGGCTGTGTGCGGCCTCCAATCCGAGGCGTAGCGACCCTGTCGACATACGGTCGAAGGGGACCCCGAGACTCGCAAGGCCTTCGATCGCACTGGGCGCGGCCTGGAGGATGCGTTTTGCCATGCGTCTGTCGCAGAGCCCGTCGCCGGCGGCAAGCGTGTCAGCCAGGTGCTGCGCCGCATCATCGTCATGACCGAGGCTCGCGGCCAGACCACCCTGTGCCCAGGTGCTCGACGTGTCAGCTCCCAGCAGCGTCCTGGACAGAACAAGCACTGGCTCAGGTGCCAGATGAAGCGCGGTCATCAGCCCGGCGATGCCGCCGCCGATGATAATTGGCCGCCCGAAGAAGCTGCGGACATCGGTGCTCAAAGTGCGAGCATCCGTTCGACCGCAAGCCGCGCGCGCCCAGCGATCGCGGGCTCGATGGTTACGATATGGCGATTCTGCTCGAGCGCAGCTCGAATGTTGGCGAGCG
>NZ_RZQG01000593.1:0-3776 GCF_003998635.1 Mesorhizobium sp. M7D.F.Ca.US.004.03.1.1 | reverse complement strand
GTCCAAAAGGTGCGCATGCGGCTGGAGCCGAGCCCACGCGCGGCCAAGAGCACGCGATCGTCGAGGCTGCGCATGGCCGATGCCAGCGGGAAGACGGCGAAAGGAATGAGGAAATGCGTCATGCCGACGATGACGCCGAATTCGTTGCGCACCAGCGCCAGCGGTTCGGAAGTGAAGCCGATCGCCTGCAGCCAGGTGTTGATCAAGCCGCGGTTGGACAACAGCGCCACCCAGCCGAAGGCACGGGTCAGCACGGAAATCCAGAAGGGAACGAGAATGCAGAACTCGGCGATCAGGCGCTGTGCAGGAGTTCCACGCACCCAGACGACGGTGATGGCGTATGCAGCGGCCACCGAAACTACGGTGACGACCGCCGCGATGCGCAGCGTGCGGATGAACACCGACTGTACCAGATCGTCGGTGAGCAGCGCCTCATACTGTCCGAGCCCGGGCGTCGGCAGCGTAAAGCTCCATTTGACGACGCCGAGGAACGGCCAAGCATAGGCCACGACGAGAAACAGGAGCAGCGGCGCCATCAACAGCGCCGCGCCCATCCTGTCGGAGAGATAGGATCTCATTCGAACCAGATTATCCCGGCCGTGGTGGTCAGGCCGAGATGATCTTGGTGTATTCGTCGAGCGCCGGCCCGTAATTCTTGGCGTACCAGTCCATGTCGAGCGCGATCTGTTTCTTCATGTTCTCGGGGTCGACCGGGTTGATGCGCTTCTTGTCGGCGGGGATCAGCGCGTCGGCGGCCGGGTTTGCAGGACCCTGGCCGAGCTTGTCGAACATGACCAGCTGCTTTTGCGGATCCTGGGCGCTGGCGATGAACTTCATCGCCGCATCCTTGCCGCCGGGGTTATTCTTGAGCACGGCGAGCGCGCCGGGCGAGATCAGGCCCTGGTCCCAGATGAACTTGATCTTGCCGCCCGAGTCCTGCTCGATCAGCGAAGCGCGGGTCGACCAGACGATCGCCATAGAGGCCTCGCCATTGAGCAGCACGCTCTGGCTCTCGGCGCCGCCACCCCAATAGGCAACGACGTTTTCCTTGAAGGCGGCGATCTTGTCATGCGCGCGCTTGAGATCGAGCGGGTAGAGCGAAGCCGGCGCGATGCCGTCGGCCAGCAGGGCGGCCTCCCAGCTCGACACGCCCCATTTGTAGAGAGAGCGCTTGCCGGGGAATTTCTTCACGTCGAAGAAATCGGCCATACCGGTCGGCGCGTCCTTGCCGTACTTCTCGGAATCATAGGCGATGACATAGGAGAAGAAATAGGTCGAGGCAGCGTATTCCCAGCCAAAGCCCTCGCGCATCTTCTTCTTGTCGACGATCGCATAGTCGATCGGCTCGAGCGCCCCTTGGGCGCCGAGCGTGATGGCTGAGAATGGGTCGACGTCGACGAGGTCCCAGGTCGGCGCGCCGCTCTTGAACTGCGCGGCGATGGCGCCTTCGGTCGGGCCCGAACCGTCCATCTTGACGGTGATGCCGGTGTCCTTAGTGAAGGCTTGGCCATAGGCCGCATCATAGGCGGTGATGGCGTCACCGCCCCAGTTGACCAGCACCAGTTCCTTGGCAGCGGCAAAGGCACCGGTCGAGCGCAGCAGCATCGGCGTGCCGGCCAGCACGAGCGCCGCCAGCTGCGTGAACTGCCGGCGCGAGATCTCGCCGCGACCTGCCCTGACGGACAGGCTCTCGATGGCTTGTTTTTTAGTATTATGTGTCATGTCAGTTCCCCTTTTTTGTCGTTGATAATACTGGAAAACGGTGGTGCGCGTGTCTCGCCGCACCGTTGGTCATTGTCCTCCACGCGGAAGGAGGAAACCCTTTTCCGCCGGCCAGGTGAGCCAGACGGAATTGCCCTTGCTGAGCGCTGCGGCCGCTACCTCGTTGGGCACCGAGACCGTGACCTTGGCGCCTTGCCGCGTCGTCAGGTCAAGCCGCGTCGCCGCGCCGAGATAGGTGGAGTTTGTCGCGGTCGCGGCAATGCCGTTCTCGCCGTCTGCCGCCTCGCCCGATATCGACATGTATTCGGGCCGGATCGCCAGGATTGCATCGCCGCGCACCAGTTCGGCCTTGCAGCCCATGCTGATCGTGCGGTCTTCGCAGAGGCCGGTCGAGCCATTGCCGGACGGGCGCACGCCCTTCAGCGGCAGCATGTTGATCTCGCCGAGGAACTCGGCGACGAAGCGGTTGTCCGGCCGGTCGTAGACCTCGTCGGGCGCTCCGACCTGCAGCAGTTTGCCGTGATTGAAGATGGCGACGCGCGACGACAGCGCCAGCGCCTCGCTCTGGTCGTGGGTGACGAAGACGAAGGTGGTGCCAGTCTCCTGGTGCAGCCGCTTCATCTCGGCCTGCATCTGGCCGCGCAGGCCCTTGTCGAGCGCGGAAAACGGCTCATCGAGCAACAGCACGCCCGGCTCGAACACCAGCGCGCGCGCCAGCGCCACGCGCTGCTGCTGGCCGCCTGACAGCTGCGCCGGCAGTTTTTTCTCGTGGCCCTTGAGGCCGACGCGCTCGATCATCTCGCCGACCCGGCGCTTGATGTCGGCCGCCGATTTCTTGCGCACCTTAAGTGGGAAGGCGATGTTGGCTTCGACGCTCATATGCGGAAACAGCGCGTAGCCCTGGAAGACCATACCGGCGGCGCGTTGCTCGGCCGGCCGGTCGGTAATGTCGACGCCGTCGCTGAACAGCTTGCCCTCAGTCGGCTGCACGAAACCGGCAAGGATCATCAGGAAGGTGGTCTTGCCCGAACCGGACGGCCCGAGCAGGGTCAGGAACTCGCCACGGCCGATGTCGAGCGACAGATTGTCCAGCGCACGGAACGAGCCGAAGCTCTTGCCGATCCCGATTGCCTTGATCTCTGCGGCACGGCCGGGTTGCTGCATACTGCCCTTTCCCTAACGCTTATCGAAATCGTAGGCAGGGTGCCGGCTCACCGCAACCGAATAGTTTTCGCGTGATCGGCAAATTTGATTCATCTATGGCGGACTGGCCCGCTATGCCCTCAATACGGCAGAATGCGGTTCTCCGATAGCTTCGACCTCAGCCATCCCGCGAACGCTTCCAGCACCGGATGCGAAGCCTTGGCGTGTTCGGAGACCAGGAAATAGGAGCGCGGCGACTTGATCGCGATGTCGAACGGCCTAACCAGCCGGCCTTCGCTCAGCGCCCGACGGCTGGTCAACTCGTCGCCCATGGCGATGCCCTGGCCGGCAATCGCCGCCGAAAAGACCAGGTTCATGTCGGAAAAGAAGATGCCACCCTCCGTGTCAGGGTTTTCCACCTTGGACAGGGCAAGCCAGCGCGCCCAATCCTCGGTGTCATCGAGATGCAGCAGATTGGCGCGCAGCACGTCCGACGGCCTCGAAAAGCCACCGACCTTGTTCAGCAGCGTCGGGCTGCAAAGCGGTGTGAACGAGATTTCGCAGAGCGGTTCGACCGCCCGATTCGGCCAATTGCCGACACCAAACGCAATGAAGGCATCGGCCTCGGCATTGCTGACATCGTCGAGCCGGCGTGGCGTCAGGATGCGCAGCGCGACATCGGGGTACATCTGCCGGAACTCGCCGATATGGGTACACAGGAACAACGAGGCGAAGCCGGGAGTGCAACTGACGGCGAACGAGCCGCCGACGCCGGTGCCGGCATCGCGCGTCACCGCATCGCCCAGCACGGTCAATGCCTTGCGGACATCGCTGGCGTAGCGCTGGCCGCGCGGCGTCAGCGCCACGCCCTTGCCGATGCGTTCGAGCAGGTCGAAGCCGAGGTCGCGCTC
>NZ_RZQG01000592.1:0-3801 GCF_003998635.1 Mesorhizobium sp. M7D.F.Ca.US.004.03.1.1 | reverse complement strand
ACCCGCTGCAGCCGACGAGCTAACCTATTCGGCGGCCGATGCCAGCGGCCTGACCCTGGCCATCATCGAGCGCAACACGGCCGGCTTCAGCGGCTTGTTGATCACCGCAATCTCGAGGCCGCCCGCGGCCGTGCGCACCTCGTTGGAGCGGTCCGCGGTGACCAGCACGGCCGGCAGGTTGTCGCCGTGGATCGCGCGCAGCCTGACGATGATATCGAGACCGGTTTCGCCGTCGAGATGGTAGTCGGCAAGGACGATGTCCGGGCGGTGCATCGCGGCTCCGTCCAGATCCCTTGAGCCGGACACTGTATCGACGTTGCACCCCCAGCCTTCGAGCAGCAGCCGCATACCTTCGAGGATGCGGGCATCGTTGTCGATGCAGAGCACGTGCAGCCCAGCCAGCGAAGCTGTCGCACGCGCAGGGGCTCTGGTCTCGATCTCGCGTCGCGGCTCCTGCACGGCCGCCACAGGCAGGATGACGGAAAAGCGCGTGCCCTTGCCCGGATTGGAAAAGATCCGGATCTCCAGGCGCAACACCCGGGCGATGCGGTCGACGATGGAGAGGCCGAGGCCGAGGCCCTCGGCCTCGCGCGCGCCTTCGTCCAGCCGGGTGAATTCGTGAAAGACGGTGTTCAGCTTGTCGCCGGCGATGCCGATGCCGGTGTCGATCACCTGGATTTCGGCCAGTTCGCCGCGCCGCCTGACGCCGACCAGCACACGGCCGTGGCGCGTGTATTTAATGGCGTTGGAGACCAGGTTCTGGATCAGGCGCCGCAACAGGTTGCGATCCGTCGTCACGGTCAGCGATGACGGCATGATCGTCAGCTCGAGCTTCTTTTCGGCGGCGAGCGGCCGGAAGTCGTTGCCGATCTGGCGCAGCAATCCATCGAGGTTGAAGGCGGTATCGTCCGGCTTCATCGCACCGGCGTCGAGGCGGGAGATGTCGAGCACGGCGCCGAGAATGGTCTCGACCGATTCCAGCGAGGATTCGATGTTGACCGCTGCCTTGCCGGTCGGCCCCTTGCCGGCCTTCTCGATCAGCGACGAGCAATAGAGCCGGGCGGCGTTCAGCGGCTGCAGGATGTCGTGGCCGGCGGCGGCGAGGAAGCGGGTCTTGCCGAGATTGGCCTCCTCGGCCAGCATCTGCGCCTGCGCCAGCTCTTCGTTGACGCGGGTCAGCTCGATGGTGCGGGTCTTGACGCGCTGCTCCAGCGATTCATTGGCGCGTTTCAGCGCCAGATCCTGCTCGACGCGTCCGGAAATGTCGGCATAGGTGGCGACGATGCCGCCGTCCGGCATCGGGTTGGACCGCAGCTCCAGGATGCGGCCCGAGGTTTTCAGCTCCATCTGCCATGGGCTGACGAAGCTGGTCAGCCGGTTGAGCATGGCCACGCGCTGCTCCGCCGGAATGTCGCCGCGCTCCGAGAGATGGCGCAGGATGCTGTCGAGCGAGACGCCGACCTGGCCCATCTCGTCGGGCAGGTCGAACAGGGCCCGGTACTGGCGGTTCCAGCAGATCAGGCGGAAGTCGCGGTCGAAGACGGTGATGCCTTGCTCCATCTGGTCGAGCGCGATCTGCAGCAGGTCGCGATTGTGCTGCAGCGCCTCGGTGGCGTCATCGAGTAAGCGGAAGGCATCCCTGGATTCGCGGTCGTGGCGCCGAAACAGCAGCGACAAGATCAGCCGCGCCGAAGACGAACCGACGGCGCTGGCCAGCAATTGTTCGGAAAATCGGATGACGTCCATGCTCGCCTGCTCGTTGCCGTGCAGCGAGGTTCCGTTGGTCTTTTCGAACGACTGGAAGGAGCGCTCGGTGCGCTCGACACCGAGATAGCGCCCGATCGTGTCCTTGAGGTCGTTGACGGTGATGGCGGTGCGGAAGCGGCGCAGGCTTGGCATCGGGCCGGCATCGCGTGGCACGAAGATCGACGCCTGAATGCGCTCCAGCGGCACCGATGCGCGCGAGAGGGAACCGAGCACAAAGAACACCGCGTTGACCGACAGGCTCCACAACACGCCGTGGTTCAGCGGTTCGGCGACGGTGCCGAACAGGGCCTGCGGCCGCAACGCCTCGAAGCCGAACAGCCCGTGCGCGATGATTTCGGTGTCAGGTCCGGCAAGCGATGGAAACAGCAGCGTGTAGCCCCAGACGAGGATGCCGGCGACCATGCCGAGTGCTGCACCCCGGCCATTGGCGCCGCGCCAGATCAGGCCGCCGATCAGCGCCGGCGCGAACTGTGCTATTGCCGCGAACGACATCAGGCCGATCGACGACAGGCGCGCGCTGTTGGTGCTCTCGCGGTAATAGAGGAAGGCGATGAACAGCAGGATGAAGATCGCTCCGCGCCGCACATTGAGGATGAGCGTCGACCAGTCTTCGGTCTCGGAGGTCGAGGTCTTGAGCAGGCGGCGCACGAACAGCGGAATGATGAGGTCGTTGGAGATCATGATCGACAGCGCCACGCTCTCGACGATCACCATCGCCGTCGCCGCCGACAGCCCGCCGATGAAGGCCGCCATGGCCAGCACGTCATGGCCGCTGAACAAGGGCAGCGACAGCACATAGAGATCGCTGCTGGTTCCGGTGCCGACCAGCGACAAGCCGGCAAAGGCGATCGGCAGCACGAACAGATTGATCGCTACGAGGTAGAGCGGAAACACCCATGTTGCGGTGCGCAGTTCGGCCTCGCCGCGGTTCTCGACGATGGTGACGTAGAACTGGCGCGGCAGCATGATGATGGCAAAGCCGCTCAGGCAAGTCAGCACCAGCCAGGTGGCGAGCGAGGTGTTGTAGCTCATCGCCTGCCGAACCTGTGCATTCTGGGCGAGCTTGTCTAACATGTCGCCCGGGCCGCCGAAGATCAGGAAGGTGACCATCAAGCCGATGGCCAGGAAGGCGGCAAGCTTGACCACGGTTTCGACGGCCACCGCCAGCATCAGCCCGTCCTGGTGTTCGGTGGCGTCGGCGTGGCGCGTGCCGAACAGCACCGCAAACAGCGCCAGCAGCATGGCGACGACCAGCGAGATGTCGCTGACGAAGGGATCGAAGGAGGGCGGCGATCCCGTATAGTGCTCGACCATCAGGCTGACCGAACCGGAGATCGCCTTCAACTGCAGCGCGATATAGGGCACCGCGCCGATGGTCGCGATCAGCGTGGCGATCGCCGCGACGGTAAAACTCTTGCCATAGCGGGCGCCGAGGAAGTCGGCGATCGAGGTGATCTTCTCCGTCTTGGCCAACCGCACGATGCGGTTGAGCAGCGGAAAGCCGAACACGAAGACCAGCACCGGGCCGGTATAGATGCCGAGGAATTCGAGGCCGCGTTCGGAAGAGAGGCCGACCGAGCCGAAGAAGGTCCAGGACGTGCAGTAGATCGCAAGACTGAGCGCGTAGATGAAGGGACGGGCCCGACTCGGCCCTGAAATGGCCGAGCGGCGGTCGCCTAGGCTGGCGATGGCGAACAGCAGCGTCACATAGGCGATCGCGATGATGACGATGAACAAGCCCTGCACGCCGGCAATATCCTCCCTGTGCCGAATTTCAACCCGGCTTGCCCAGACGCAATCACAGCTTGGCTTCCGAGTCCATCACGGCTTTGGGCGCATGAAGACCGCGATTTCTGATGCATGTCGCCCAAAAGCGCGCAGCGGTTTTGGGGCAACGACATGCACAAAAACAAAACACCCAAAGCGCGGCGCGTGGATCCGTTTCAACGCGACGCGCTTTGGAGACTACCGCCAGGTAAGGAGAAACCGGTTGCTTTCTCCTTTTTGCCGATGTTGCAACCGCAGGTTTTTGTT
>NZ_RZQG01000591.1:0-3806 GCF_003998635.1 Mesorhizobium sp. M7D.F.Ca.US.004.03.1.1 | reverse complement strand
AGGATACCCATCAGGAAGAAATTGTTCCAGAACGGCAGCGATATCCAGACCTGCGGCTGGCCGCCGAAATGCTGGATGACGGCGTTGAGGATGCCGATCTGCGTCTGGCCCTCGCCACGATACTCGTAGATGAATTTCCAGATGACGCTGGCGCCGACGAAGGAGATTGCCAGCGGCAGGAAGATCAGGCTCTTGGCGATCGTGCCCCACCAGATCTTGTCGGTGAGCACGGCGATGATCAGCCCGAGGAAGGTGCAGGCGGCGGGCACGACCGCCAGCCAGATGATGTTGTTGAGGATCGAGTTGCGGAACTCGCGGTCGCCGAAGGCCCATTCGTAATTGGCCAAGCCGACGAAATTGATGCCGCCGCGATCGAGGAACGACAGCCGTAGCGTCTCGACCACCGGATAGATCAGGTAGATGGTCAGGATGATCATCGCTGGGCCAACAAACAGCCAGGGACGGACCAGCCCTTGCCGGCGCAGATTGTCGATGGCCGCAGCACCGGCGACGCCGCGCGACGGGAATATCAGGTCGACCAGTTTGTTGGCGCCCCAGAAATAGGCGACGCAACCGCCGACGCCGACGATGATGACGAAAATGGCCGAGAAAATCTGAGCCGCCATGGGTCCCTCCCCCTGCGCATCATCAGCCAAAGCCGAACGGTCCGGGCGGTGAGATGCGCCGATTCAGTTGTTCAGAGCGCGATCGCCAGGCAAGACGGGTTTTCCCTTTTGCTGATCGCGCTTCATGCCGGATGTCTGTGTGCTCATGATAGTCGCTGCGGCACGGGCCGCCGGTCGGATCCGGGCCTCCAGGGCCCGGATCCACTTGGGATGCGATAGTCCAAACGTCCAGCCGAACGATCGGCTGCTTAGCTCCGTCGGCCGCCTACTTGATAGCGTCCCAGCTCTTCTGGATGTCGGTGGCGACATCCTGCGCGGACTTGCCGCCGACCAGGTCGATCATGCCGGTCCAGAACGCGCCGGCGCCGATCTTGCCGGGCATCAGGTCGGAACCGTCGAAGCGGAAGGTCGAGGCGTTGGCGAGGATTTCGCCCTGCTTCTTCAGCGCGTCGCTGGCGTAGGCATCCTTGTTGACCGACTTGAGCGGCGTCACGAAACCACCCTCGGCCATCCAGATCTCATGGGCGAGCGGCATCTTCAGGAATTCGATGAACGCGCGGGCACTCTTGCTGTCTTTCGTGATCATCGCCAGCGTACCGGCGCCGAGCACGGGCGTGCCCAGTTCAGGCTTGGAAGCATAGGGCGGGAAGTAGAAGAAGTCCGCGTCCTGGCCGACCTTGGTGCCTTCCGGGAAGAAGGTCGGGATGAACGATGCCTGATGGTGCAGGTAGCATTTCGGCGGCACCGAGAAGAGGCCCTTCGGGCTGTCGCGGAAATCGGTCGCCGCAACCGCCTTGGCGCCGCCGTCGACCATCTTGTCGTCGGTCGCGATCTTGCCGAAGATGTCGATGGCGTTGACCACCGCCGGATCGTTGAACGGGATCTCGTTCTTCACCCATTTGTCGTAGACTTCCGGGGCCTGGGTGCGCAGCATCAGGTCTTCGACCCAGTCGGTCGCCGGCCAGCCGGTGGCGCCGCCCGAGCCGAGACCGATGCACCACGGCTTGCCGCCATCGGCGATGATCTTCTTTTCGAGATCGGCAAGCTCTTCCTGCGTCTTCGGCACCTTGTAGCCGGCTTCCTTGAAATTGTCCGGTGAATACCAGACCAGGGACTTCACGTCGGCCTTGTAGGGGAACGCGAAGAAGCCCGGCTTGCCGTCCTTGTCCTTGAAGGTGCCGAGATCGACCCATGACTGGCCGGCGCCGTAATTGTCCTTGACCCATTTCGCGGTGTCGTCGCCGAGGGGTGTCAAAAGGCCCTTCGATGCCAGGTCCTGGATCAGGCCCGGCTGTGGCAGCACGGCGATGTTCGGCGGGCTGCCGGCCTGTGTGTCGATGACGATCTGCTGTTCGTAATTCTCCGAGGAGGAGTATTTGATCTCGACGCCGGTGGCTTCCGAGAAATAGTCGAGAACGCCGCGCACCAGGCCTTCGTCCTCACCGCGCCACGGTCCGAAGATCGTCAGCGTCTCACCCTTGAGATCGACTTTCTTGAGCTCTTCGTAGTTCGCCCAGTTGAAGCGCTTGTCCTCACCCGGTTTGAACTTCAATTCGGCATGCGCGGGCGCGTTCAGGGCGAGCGTGGCAAACGCAGCACCCAGCAAAAGCATTTTCTTCATCGGTATTCCTCCCAGTGGGTCACACACACCGGACGGAACCTCCATTCCGCCCGCCGACGCCGCAGGACTGTGACTCAGTCAGAAAGGAACCGCAACCTTTCGAAGAGTCTTCCAAAGCGCTTTGGCTTTTTTGATCTCGCCATTGAATCGCCTGGAAGTCAAGAGGCTGGCGAGCTAATCGATTTAACTTCGCGCATTTGCGGCAGAAAAAGTGCGCTGCAACATGCTTTTATGGCAGCGCAGCAGCAATTCTTGTTTCAAACCGGCCCAAACCGCGTCTATGGTTCATCCTCCTATGGACCGGCCCTTACGGCACTTGGGTCGATTCAATTTAAAAGCGCTTTGAGGGAATGGAGACCTTTCGTGAACCTCAAGCAGCTCGCCCATATGCTGGCACTTTCGCAGACTACGGTAAGCCGCGCTCTGAACGGCTATCCCGAGGTCAACGAGGAAACGCGAAGGCGGGTGATGGATGCCGCCAAGCGCCACGGCTACCGCCCCAATCCGAGCGCGCGCCGGCTGGCGACCGGCAAGACCGGTATGATCGGTTATGTTCTGCCTACCGGTGCCGCCGTCGACATCGATCCGCATTTCGTCGAGTTCCTGTCCGGCCTCGGCGACTACGCCCGCTCGCACGAACTCGACCTGGTGCTGTCGCCGGCCGACGCCGACGACCAGGAGACGACCTACCGGCGCATCGTCGCCAACCGGCAGGTCGACGCCGTCTACATCTCCTCGCCAAGGCCCGCTGACCGGCGCGTGGCGCTGGTCAACACGCTCGGCATTCCCTTCATCGTCCATGGCCGCAGCGAAGGTTTCGATTTCGACTATGCCTTCACCGACATCGACAATGAGGGCGCCTTCCGCGAGGCGGCCAGGCTGCTGATCCAGCTCGGCCACCGGCGGCTGGCGCTGATCAACGGTGATGATCGCGAGACCTTCGCCATCCATCGCGAACGCGGTGTGCGCCGGGCGCTTGCCGCGAGCGGGCTGACATTGGGCGAGCACCATGTCTGCTCGGTTGATATGACCGAGGAGAACGGCTATCGCGCCACCAGGCGTTTGCTGGAAGCGGGCGACGCGCCGACGGCGATCGCCTGCTCCAGCCTGATCATGGCGCTGGGCGTCGTGCGTGCGGTGCGCGACCTTGGCCTGAGCATTCCGGGCGACGTGTCGCTGATCGCCCATGACGATGTCTTCCCCTGGCTGAGGCCTGAGAATTTTTCGGTGCCGCTGTCGACGACGCGTTCATCCATCCGTCTCGCCGGCGCCCGTGTCGCCGAGCGGCTGGCGGCACGGATTTCGGGACTGGAGGAGGGCGCCCGCGGCGAGGTCTGGCCGGTCGACCTGGTGGTCAGGGGATCGGTCGCCGGCGCGCCTGCCTGAGGTCAGAACCGGCTACGGCTGACCCGTCGCCTCGCGCGATATGGACAGCCCCGCGAGAAGCGGAGCGTACGCGGCGAGCCTGCGGGATACGAACTCCGTGAAGAGCCGCACGCGCTTTGTCTTGCGTGTCTCCCCCTGTGTGAGAAGCCAGAGCGTTCCGTACATGTGCAGCT